>JADZCB010000453.1 GCA_020851775.1 Gammaproteobacteria bacterium | reverse complement strand
ATCGCGCTTCGCATCGGCGCGCAGCGCGCCGAAGCGGGCGAGATCGGCGGCGGGATTGAGGCGTGCGGCAGTGGCCATGTTCGTCAGCGGTCCGGATGCAGTGGTGTGACATGGACAATGCACGCCGGATGCCAACGGCGGCGGCTACGCAAACCCCTGGTATTCAGGGACTTGCGGGAACGGACGTGACACCGGCGTGGGGCACGGCCGGCAAGGCGGCAAGGCCTTGCCGCCTTGCCGGCGGCGCCCCGCTCTCCTGCAGGAGCGCCGGCAGGCGCGATAGGCATTCGTCACGACGGCACACGCCCAGTCGCGGCTGCCGCCGCTCCTACATTGGAACCTCGACGCTCCGACCTCTCGCAGGAGCGCCGGCAGGCGCGATGAGCGTCAACCCAGGTTACGGAGGAGTTCCGGCGGACTCAGATCACGATCAGTTCCGCACGCAGCGCGCCGGCTTCCTTCAGAGCCTCGAGGATCGCGACGAGATCGCCCGGCGCTGCACCGACCCGGTTGACCGCCTCGACGATGTCGTTCAGCGACACGCCCGGATCGAACAGGAACATCTTGTTCTTCTCTTCCTTGACGTCGATCTGCGAATTCGGCACCACCACCGTCTGGCCACCGGACAGCGCGCCCGGCTGGCTGACGATCGGATCGTTGGAGATCGTCACCGTGAGACTGCCATGCGTGACGGCCGCTGCCGACACGTGCACGTTCTGGCCGATGACGACGGTGCCGGTCCGTGAATTGACGATCACTTTCGCCGGCGCCTCGCCGGGTGACAGTTCGATGTTCTCGACGACCGCCATGAACGAGGTCCGCTGCGCCGGATCGGCCGGCGACTGCACGCGCACCGACGAGCCGTCGATGGCGGCAGCCGAGCCGGCACCGAGCACGCCGTCGATCGCCTGCGCCATGCGCGTCGCGGTCGTGAAATCCGGGCGATGGAGATTGAGCGTCAGCGCTTCGTCGGTCAGGAACGGCGAGATCACTTCACGCTCGACGGTCGCGCCGTTCGGCACGCGTCCGACGCTCGGCACGTTGACCGAAATGCTCGAGCCGTCCTTGGTCTCGGCGCCGAAGCCGCCGACGACGAGATTGCCCTGGGCCATCGCATAGACGGCGCCATCGGCGCCCTTCAGCGGCGTCATGATCAGGCTGCCGCCGCGCAGGCTCTTCGCATTGCCCATCGACGACACGGTGACGTCGATCGTCTTGCCGGGCTTCGCGAACGGCGGCAGGGTCGCCGACACCATCACGGCGGCGACGTTCTTCAACTGCGGATTGGCGTTCTCCGGCGTCGTGATCCCCATCTGCAGCAACATGTTGCGGATGCTCTGCACGGTGAACGGCGTCTGCGACGTCTGATCGCCGGTGCCGTCGAGACCGACGACGAGGCCGTAGCCGACGAGCTGGTTGTCACGCACACCGGCGACGGTCGCGAGATCCTTCACGCGCTCGGCACTGGCGGCGAACGGCAGCACGGCGATGAACAGCACCGCGAGGGCGCGGGCGATAAACGGATGACTGTCATTCATGCAGGCGCTCCTCACAGCGGGAACAGCGCGCTGGTGAAGAAGCGGCCGAGCCAGCCCATTCGCGTCGCGTCCGACTCCGCCCCTTCGCCGGTGTAGATGATCGTCGCGTCGGCGACCTTGGTCGACGGCACGACGTTGTTCGCGGCGATGTCGAGCGGACGCACGATGCCGGCGATCTTCACGTACTCGTTGCCGGAATTGAGGTTCAGCCGCTTCTCGCCGCGCACGACGAGATTGCCGTTCGGCAAGACGTCGGCGACGGTCACCGAGATGTCGCCGCTCAGGCTGTTGCGCTGCGCAGTGTCGCTCTCGCCCTTGAACTTGGTGTTGCCGCCGATCTCGGTTTCCAGCGTGTTGTTGTCGGTGTCGGACAGCGGCAGCAATCCGGGCAGGCCGAAGGCAGGGCTGGCGCCGAGGATCGTCGGGTTGTCGATCGACGTCTCGTGATCCTTCGAGATGTCGTTGCTCTGCGACTTCGTCGCATTCGTCGACTCGGTCAGGCGGATGGTCAGGATGTCGCCGATACGCCGCGCACGGCTGTCTTCGAACAACACGACGTCGTAGCCCGCCTGGTAGATCGCGCCCGTCGCGGCCTGGCGTGCCTGTGGCACTTCGAGTGGCGCCGGATACGAGGCGGCGAAGCCGGGATCGCGGCGCGGCGTCGTATTGCAGCCAGCGAGCTGGGTGGCGGCGATCAGCGTGAACAGGCAGCCGGCGCGGTGGATGTACGTAGCGTAACGGGACATGGTCATGACTGGCGCGCCCCCTCGGCGCGTGAAGTACACCGTGATTAGAGCGTCTGCGAGACGAACTGCAGCATCTCGTCGACGGTCTGGATGGCCTTGGAGTTCATCTCGTAGGAACGCTGTGTCTCGATCATGTTCACGAGTTCCTCGACGACGTTGACATTCGAACCTTCGAGGCTGCCCTGCACGAGCAGACCGAGACCGTTCAGGCCCGGTGTGCCCTGCTGGGGGGCGCCGCTCGACACCGTCTCCTTGTAGAGGTTCTGCCCGATCGCCTGCAGGCCCTGCGCGTTGATGAAGTCGGTGAGCTGCACCGAACCGATCTGCGTCGGATTGGCGCTGCCGGCGACGAGGGCGGATACCGTGCCGTCGCTGCCGATCGTCACCGACAACGTTTCCGCCGGTACCGTGATCGCCGGATCGAGCTGGTAGCCACTCGCGGTCACGAGCTGACCCTGCGAGTTCATCGAGAACGAGCCGTCGCGCGTGTACGCGGTCGAGCCGTCCGGCATCAGCACCTGGAAGAAGCCGCGGCCCTCGATCGCCATGTCGAGCGAGCTGTCGGTCTGCACCAGCGTGCCCTGCGTGAAGATCTTCGCGGTCGCGACGGTGCGCACGCCGGTGCCGAGCATCAGGCCTGACGGCAGTTCGGTGTTCTGCGAGGAATTCGCACCCGGCTGGTTGATCGTTTCGTAGAGCAGATCCTCGAACGAGGGGCGGCCCTTCTTGTAGCCGGTGGTGCTGACGTTCGCCAGGTTGTTGGCGACGACGGACATGCGGGTCTGCTGTGCGTCGAGGCCGCTGCGGGCGATGTGCAATGCCGATGCCATGGTTTATCGACTCAGGTTGCGTTGCTTCACAGGCGCAGCACACGGGCGCCTTCGGCGTCCAGTGTCTGTGCGGTGTCCATTGCCTTGACCGCCATTTCGTACTGGCGGGCGTTTTCGATCATCGTGATCATTTCGCCGACCGGATTGACGTTGCTGCGCTCGAGCGCGCCCTGCGTCACGGTCACCGACGCGTCGATCGGCATCGGTGCCCCGTCCTTGTGGCGGAACAGGCCGTCGGCTCCCTTGACCACCTGCATGAGATCCAGTGGCCGCACGAGCCGCAGTCGATCGATCTGGGCGAGCGTGTTGGCTTCCTGGCCGATCGGCCGCGTCGATAGCGTGCCGTCGGTGCCGATCACCACGGCCTGCGACGGCGGCAGCGCGATCGGCCCGCCGTTGCCGAGCACCGGCAGGCCATCCATCGTCAGCAGTTGTCCGGCGGCATCGATCTTGAATTCGCCGGCACGCGTATAGGCTTCCGAACCATCCGGTGCCTGGACCGCGATGAAGCCTTCGCCGGTCAGCGCGACATCGAGATCGTTGCCGGTCACCTCGATCGTACCGGTCGAGAAATCGACACCCGGGCGCTCCGCCATCGCGAACACGCGCGCCGGATGACCGTCGCCGAACAGCGGCATCGCGCGATAGGCATCGAAATCCGCCTTGAACCCGGTGGTATTCGCGTTCGCGAGATTGTTCGCCGCCTGCGCCTGACCATTCATGGTCTGGCGCGCCGCGGTCATCGCGAGAAAAATCATCCGGTCCATTACAGGTTGCTCCGTTGCCCGGCAATCAGCGGATGTTGATCACGGACTGCGTCGTCGCGTCGGCGGTCTGGATCACTTCCGTGTTCGCCTGGAAGTTGCGCTGGGCGACGATCAGTTTCACGAGCTGTTCGGACAGATCGACGTTCGAGTCTTCGAGCGCACCCGACTGCACGAGACCGAGACTCGAACTGCCGGGCGCGCCGATCAGCACCGAGCCGGCCTCGAAGGTTTCGGCCCAGTTGTTCTGGCCGAGTGCGCGCAGGCCCTGCGGGTTCGGGAAGTTCGCGAGCGCGACCCGTCCCTGCACATGCGACTGGCCATTGGTATACCGGGCGAAGATGTTGCCCGAGGTGTCGATGTCGATGCCGGACAGGCGCCCGGTCGTGTAGCCGTCCTGCACGACGCGATCGACGCCGAACGACGCGCCGAACTGCGTCATCTCGGAGACGTCGAGCGCCACGTTCATCGCCGCGCCGCCACCGGACGGCGTGAACGCCGGCAGCGTGATCGTGCCGCCCGCCGGCGTCGTCAGCGCACCCGTGGTGCCGAAGGCGAGCGGACTCGCGCCACCGACGCCCGTGCCGTCGACTGCCGTGTGCATGTTCCAGGTCCCGGCGCCCGTCTTCACGAAATAGAACTGCGCGAGGTGGCCGCCGCCGAGCGAGTCGAACACTGTCGTCGCGGTCGTGAAGTTGTAACTCGAGTTGTCGTTCGGATCGAAGGGCGTCACCAGCGGAGGCGACTCCTGGGAATCGAGATTCGCACCGAGCTCGATGGTCGACGTCGACTTCGGCGCGGTGTTCGAGGCCGAGATGCGCATCGAGCCGAGGGCGCCGGAGATCGTGCCACTCGCATCGGCGGTGAAACCTTTCAGCCGCTGGTTCTGCGCATTGACGATATAGCCTTCGCGGTCGAGCCCGAAGGCGCCGTCACGCGTATAGAGCTGCGAGCCGTCATCGTCGACGACGAAGAAGCCCTGGCCGCTGATCGCGAGATCCATGCCGTTGTCGGTGAACGTGATGTTGCCCTGCGTGAACTGCTGCGAGACGCGCGAGGTGTTCACGCCCTGCCCCGAGGCCTGGCTCGTGACACCGGTGTTGGACATCGCGAAGACGTCGGCGAACTCGGCGCGCGATCCCTTGAAGCCGGCGGTGTTGACGTTCGCGATGTTGTTGCCGATGACGTTGAGATCGCCGGTGGCGGCGCGGATGCCGCTGATCGCAATGCGGAAAGGCATGGTTCGGTTACTCCTCG
The DNA here is from genome assembly GCA_020851775.1 of Gammaproteobacteria bacterium. Classification (GTDB taxonomy): domain Bacteria; phylum Pseudomonadota; class Gammaproteobacteria. The sequence goes on along the minus strand of JADZCB010000453.1, from coordinate 561 downwards.
GGTGAGTGGGTTCGCGTTACATCACGCGGCGGACGGCGTCCATGCTGAGGGAGCCGTAGTCCGCAAGGTTCAGAGACGGCTGCTGGCCGTTGCGCGGCAGCGAGACGCTTTCCACGGTGGCGCGCACGAGCGTCGTCGCCGCCTGCTGCTCGTTGTCGATGGTCGCATCGACCTTGACGGTGTACTTGCCGGCCTTCAGCCGGTTGCCGGCGGCGTCGCGGCCGTCCCAGCTCAGATCGTGCGTACCGGCGGCGGTCCGGCCGAGGCCTAGCGTGCGCACGGTGACGCCGGCTTCGTCCTGGATCGTCACGCGCACGGCCGACGCGGGCGCCTCGAGCTCGAAGGCGAAAGGCGCGTTCGCGCCGTCGGCGAGCTTCAGCTTCGAGCTCTCGACCTCGACTTCGCGGCCGACCATCGTCGACGCCTGCAGGGCCTGGCTCGACTGCAGCGCGCTGGCGAGGGAAGTGAAGGACTTCTGCAGTTGCGTGATGCCGTTGACGGTACCGAACTGGGCCATCTGGCTCAGGAACTCGCCGTTCTGCATCGGGTTGGTCGGATCCT
>JADZCB010000452.1 GCA_020851775.1 Gammaproteobacteria bacterium | reverse complement strand
GCTCGAACGTGCGCTCGCCGACAAGACGGCGCTGCTCGCCGAAGTGCATCACCGCGTCAAGAACAACCTGCAGGTGATTTCGAGTCTCTTGAATCTGCAGCGCCGTGTCGCGCCGGCCGGTGCGCAGGATGTGCTCGGCGAGAGCCAGGTGCGTGTCCGTGCGATGGCCTTGATCCACGAGCTGCTCTATGAACGAGGCGAGGCCGCGAGCATCAGCCTGACCGGTTACCTGCAACGCCTGGTGCGCCTGCTGCAGGAGAGCAACGGCAGCGCCGACGCCGCCATACGACTCGCCTTCCATCACGACGGTGCAGAGATCACGCTCGACGCGCAACGTGCCGTCCCTTGCGGTCTGCTCGTCGCCGAACTCGTGACCAATGCCGGCAAGCACGCCTTTTCCGGTCGCAGTGCCGGCCGCATCGACGTCGAGCTCGCGCCGCATGACGACGGCGTGCGGCTGTCGGTCGTCGACGACGGCATCGGGTTGCCCGATGGTCTCGAGCCGGGCCGCACGCGTTCGCTCGGCTTCCAGCTCATTCCGATGCTGGTCGAACAGATGAACGCGAAATTGCGCATCGATGGCAGGTCCGGCGCACGTTTCGACCTCTATTTCCTGCCATGAGTGAATCAGCGATGAACCAGCGCATCATGATCATCGAGGACGAACGCATCGCCGCCCTCGATCTCAAACTGAGCCTCGAGTCATTGGGCTACGATGTCGTCGGGATCGCATCGGAGGCGACGGCGGCGGTCGAGGAGGTCGCGCGCCTGCGTCCCGATCTGGTGCTGATGGACATCCATCTCGACGGCGGCAGCGACGGCACCGTCGCTGCCACCGCGATCCGCGAGCGCTGGCGGCTTCCCGTCGTGTTCCTCACCGCCTATGCCGACGAAGCGACGCTGGCGCGCGCGGAACCCAGCCTGCCCTACGGCTATCTCGTCAAACCGTTCCAGCTTCGCGAGCTGAGCGCGACGGTGCGGATGGCGCTCGCGCGTCACGACGTCGAGCGCCGGCTCACCTATACCGAAGAGCGTCTGCGACTCGCGATCGACGCCGCCGCACTCGGCGTCTTCGAGTACGACGAGGGATCGGACAGCGTCGTCGTCGACGGGCGTACCGAGTGGCTGACCGGCCACGACCGCCCGGGGCAGGCAGTCGCGCGCGAGGTCTTCTGGGGTCGCCTCGCCGAGGCCGATCGCGTCGCGGTCGAGCGCGAGATCGGGGCCGGACAGCCCGTCAGCCGTACGGTACGCATGCGTTTCGCGAACTGCGAGACGGGCTGGGCCGATCTGCTTGCGCGCCTCTACGACGCGCCGGAAGACGGTACCCGGCTCGTCGGAGTGCTGCGCGACGTCACCGAGCGCGAACTCGCCGACGAGAAACTGCGCCAGGCGCAGGTCGTTTTCGACAGCTCCGTACAAGGCCTCCTCGTGCTCGACGCCGCTGGGCACATCGTGGCGGCGAATCCCGCGTTCACGCGGATGACGGGCTACGACCGCGACGCCGTCCTGGGACGCGATCCGGATGACTTCCTGGTGACACGCCGTCGTCATGACCACGACGAGAATGGCGATGCGCCACCCGATCCCGGGCATTGGCAGGGCGAAGCCGCCTATTTGCGCGCCGACGGCCAGATCTTCCTCGCCTGGCAACAGCACTGCGTCGTCCGAGATGCGGCGGGCGCGATCACGCACTACGTGCTGATCCTGAACGACTTCAGCACGCTGCGACGCATGCAGGGCGAACTCAACTTCCTGGCCTATCACGATGCACTGACGGGCCTCGGCAACCGGCGCATGCTCGACGAGCGGCTCGCCACCGAGATCGAAACTGCCCGGCGTGCCGAGTGCAGGCTCGCGCTTTTGTTCGTCGATCTCGACGGCTTCAAACTGATCAACGACACGCTGGGTCACGCGCACGGTGACACCGCGCTCAAGGCCATCGGCGAGCGCCTCGGGCGCTGCCTCCGGCCGACCGATGTGCTGGCGCGTTTCGGTGGCGACGAGTTCATCGTGCTGCTGCCGCACGTCGATGCGATCACGACCGTCGACGCAATGGCCGACTGCGCGCTGCGCGAGATCCGCCGGCCGCTGTGCGTCGGCGTGCAGGAATTCTCGGTGTCGGCGAGCATCGGCATCGCCTTGTTTCCCGAGCACGGCGACGATGCGTCGACCCTGATCAAGGCTGGCGATTCGGCGATGCACGAAGCGAAGCTCTCGGGACGCAATTGCGCGCTGCATTTTCACCCGTACATGGCCGAGCGCGTGCGCGAGCGGCTCAACATCGAACAGGGCCTGCGCCGCGCGCTCGAACGCGATTTGCTCGAAGTGCGCTTCCAGCCGATCGTCCGGCTCGACGACGGTCGTCTCGCGAGCGTCGAGGTGCTGCTGCGCTGGAACGATGCCGAACTCGGCACGATACCGCCGAACCGTTTCATCCCGGTCGCCGAGGAGGGCGCGCTGATCAACATGCTCGGTGAATGGGTACTGCGTGCGGCGTGCGCTCAGATCGCGGCGTGGCGCGCGCAAGGTCTCACGCCGCCCCCGGTGGCCGTCAATGTGTCGGCGCGCCAGCTCGGCGAGCGTGATTTCGTACGGCGCGTGCAGGCGCTCATCGCCGAATATGCGATCCGCGATGGCGAACTGACGATCGAAATCACCGAGAGCGTGCTGCAACACCTCGACGCGAGCCGGCAGACGCTGCTCGCGCTGCGCGCACTCGGCGTACGCGTCGCCATCGATGATTTCGGGGCGGGTTTTTCGGCGCTCGGGTTGCTGAAGCATCTGCCGATCGATGCGCTGAAAATCGATCGCAGCCTCATCGCCGATCTGCCGGACAGCGCGAGCGACGTCGCGATCGTCGGTGCGATCGTGTCGATGGCGCGCAGCCTCGGCGTCAGCGTGACGGCAGAAGGCATCGAGACCGAACGCCAGCGCGATCTGCTGCAGTCGATGGCGTGCGACTACGGCCAGGGCTGGCTGTTCGGCAAGGCGGATGTCGCGGACCTGGTCGCGAGCGGGCTGGAGACGATGCGGCCGGCGAATTGAGCCATCTGCTTTAGCGGCGGCCGGTCTGCACGTCCTCGTCGCTGCTTCTGCCCGGCATGATGGCAGGCCCGTCATCGATGCCTCACGCGTGGCCGGCGCACGGTCTCGCGTGCTAGGCTGCCGGCCACTCATGCGTCAGCTTCCACCCCTCGATCTCCGTTCCGTCAAGCGCCAGATCGAGGCCTGGCCGCTGCCTCGGCCCGGGACAGTCGTCACGCCGGCGCACAGCGCGCGTGACGATGGCTGGCGGGTGCAGGTGTTCGATTCGGTTCACGACATCCCGGCCGACGACTGGGACGATGTCGCCGGCCCTGCCGCTGCGCCGCGCTCCCATGCCTATCTCGCCGCGATCGAAGCGTCCGGCATCAACGATTGCCGCTTTTTTTATCCAGTGGTCTACGACGCGGCCGGCCGCATACTCGCGCAGGCCTGCGTCTACACGATCACGACGGATCTGACGCAGACGCTGCCGGCTGGCTGGCAGCCCGTCGCCGCCGCGGTGAAGCGGCTGTGGCCGGGTTTCCTGCAGGTGAAGATCACCGAATGCGCCTCGCCGCTGGTGCCCGGCCATTCGGTTTCCATCCGGCCCGGCGCGCCGCGCGCGGCGCTGATCAGGCGTCTCGGCCGCGTCGTCGCCGATCTCGCACGCCGCGAACGTTCGCGGCTCATCGTGTTCCGCGATTTCCTCGACGCCGAGCGCGTCGATGTCGACGCGCTGCTCGACGAAGGCTACAACCGCGCGTCGAACATGCCGCTCGCGCGCATCCGCGTGCGCTGGAACAGTTACGAAGAGTACCTGGACGCGATGCGCTCGCGTTATCGCAAGGACTTGAAACGCCGGCTCGAGCGCGTCGAACGCGGCGGCCAGCGTGCGCTGAGGCTCGAACGTTTCGCCGAGCGCGCCGCGCTGTGGGCCGCACAGGTCGCGACGATGTACGACCGATCGAAGAGCTTCAAGCGCGAGCGCATCGGTGTGCGCTATTACGAGCAGATCGAACGCATTCCGGTCGCGAACCGCATGGTGCTCGCGGCCGAACGTGACGCGCGCACCGTCGCCCATGGCCTCGTCCTCTTCGACGCCGAGCACACTATCGCGACCTATTTCGGCCGGGACGCCGGTCCGCCCGGCAACGAATGGTTTCAGCTTCTGAACGAAGTCATCCGGCTCGGCATCGAGCGCGGCAGCCGCTACATCTGCCTCGGACTCGGCTCGTACGACGCGAAATCGCTGGTCGGTGCCGAGTTCGAACCCCTGCACTGCTATGCGCGCAGCACCCTCGGCTGGGTCAACTGGCTGATGCGCCGCGTACCGGATCGCATGGCGCGGCCCGAACTGCATGCCCGTCGCATCTTTCGCGACGACGACGCGGCGACGTAGTCTGGACGCGGCGCTATAGCGGCGGGCCCGCGGTCGGGGTCTGCCGTGGCTGCCGCCTGACGGGTCGCTTTTGCCACCAAGAACACAGAGGGCGACATTGTTCGGATGGCCTCGATATCGACATCGTCAGCATCGACGATCGCATGTCGGCGGCTCCTTCATCAATAATCTCTTCTTCCTCGGTGTTCTCGGTGTCCTCGGTGTTCTCGGTGGCAAATTGAAACGCTATGGCTGTTGCAGCCCGGGTGCAGCGTTGCGACTCCCGGGATCTTCAACGAAGCCGGTCCCGCACTACGCCGCCGCAGTCCGCCGGCGCGTCGCCGCGAAGTCCCACACGCCGCCGAGCACGGCGAACAGCAGCCGGTAGCAGTAGCCGAGCGAAACCAGCAGCACCGCCTGCTGCGAACTCAGGCCGAGGGCGATGAACAGCCCGGTGCCGGCGATTTCGGCCGCGCCGATGCCGGCGACATTCAACGGGATGGCGGCGAACAGCGACGAGGCGGCGAGCACGAACAGGACTTCGCGGTAATCGATGTCGATTCCCCAGGACCCGGCCGGCAGCACGACCGCCACGGCCATCAGCGCCTGCATCGCGACCGACCAGCCGATGGCGGCGACGACGTCGAGCCGATGCGTGACCAGTCGTTGCAGCACGTCGCGGAACGACGCACTCAGACGGGCGCGGAAACGCCAGGCGAGCGTCAGCAGCAGGCTGTTGACGATGATGATCGCGACCGCGATCCAGCGGATGTCGAGCGGGCCGGCGAGCGGGTTGTCGCCGGCGAACAGCCCGATCAGGATAGTCAGCAGCGCGGCGAAACCGAGCACGTGATCGAGCAGGATCGCGGCCGTCAGCCGTAGCGCGCCGCGTTCCGGATGCGCCAGCCTGAGCTGCACGAATTTTGTCAGCTCGGCGCCGACGGAGAGCGGCACGAAGAAATGATAGAACGCCGACAGTGCATTGATGCGCAGGGACTGCGCGGTATGCAGCGCGAAGCCGGCGACGTTCAGCGCGTGCCGGAAGCGCAGCGCCAGCGGCCCCATCGCGACGAGGCTCAGCAGCGCGCCCGCGCTCAGTTCCCAATTCCAGCGCGCCTGCTGGCGCAGTGTCTCTTCCTGTGTCGCCCAGTACAGCAGGCAGCCGATGCCGATCGGCATCAGCACGAGCTTGAGGTAGAAGACGGTGCTACGGGACGGCATCGAAGGTGGAGGACGGCTGGGCGAAGGCGCGCAGTCTAGCAGGCGGGGGCCGCATGGCGTGCGCCGAGGCGCCGGATTCGTGATCCCGGGCGCGAGAGCTCGGGCGCGGCGCGTCGTGTACGGGAAACGCAGCGTCGGGCCGCGACGGACGGCAGCGATGCGCCGCCGTCCGTCGGACGCGTTCCCGGGGTCGCTGCGCTCTCCCGGGATACGAAACCTGTCAACCCGTCTGACGCTGTGCGAGCCACAGCTTGAGGGCGTCTGCGCCGCCGATGTGCAGGCCGTTGACGTAGACCTGCGGCACCGTGCCTGCGCCTGCAATCGCCCCGATTACTTTGCTGCGAACCTGGTGCGAGAGCGGGACCTCGACGAACTCGAGACCCGCTTCCTTCAGCGCCGCCTTCGCCTGCGCGCAATAGCTGCAGCCTTCGCGCGTGAAGACGGCAATCTGGTCCGGCTTCTTCGCGTCTGGATTGATGTAGTTCAGCATCGTGTCGGCATCGGATACTTCGAACGGGTCACCCGGCTTGTCGGGTTCGACGAACATTTTTTCGATGACGCCGTCCTTGACCAGCATCGAGTAGCGCCACGAACGCTTGCCGAAGCCGAGATCCCGTTTGTCGACGAGCATACCCATCCCGTCGCTGAACTCGCCGTTGCCGTCGGGCAGCAGGTAGATGTTCTGTGCCTCCTGGTCCGCACCCCATTCGTTCATCACGAAGGCGTCGTTGACCGACACGCAGACGATGCGATCGACTCCGTTGGCGTGGAACGCCGGCGCGAGTTCGTTGTAGCGCGGCAGGTGCGTCGACGAGCACGTCGGCGTGAATGCGCCGGGCAGCGCGAACACCACCACCGTCTTGCCTTTGAAGAGATCGTCGGTGGTGATCGTCTTCCATTCGTAGTTGTCACGGACCCGGAAGGTGACGTCCGGTACGCGCTGGCCTTCTTTGCTGCTCATGATGCGTTTCTCCTGCTGGTGATCGGTTCGCCCCGGGCCCCTTGCCCTGGCTACGAAGTATGGCGTGCAGCGTGCCGCAGGCTGCCGGCCGTCGGCCAGTTCTTTGTTAGTATCCGCCCCATAGCCATCGTCTATCGAAGGAGCGTCCATGACCCTGCAGGAGCTGCGCTACGCCGTGGCCGTCGCCCGCGAACGCCATTTCGGGCGCGCCGCCGCGGCTTGCTTCGTCAGCCAGCCGAGCCTGTCCACGGCGATCAAGCACCTCGAAGACGAACTCGGTGTGATGCTGTTCGAACGTACACGCGGTGAGATCTCGCTGACCGACATAGGTCGGCAGGTCATCGCCCAGGCCCAGCGGGTGCTCGACGAGGCCGCGCGCGTCAAGGGTGTCGCGGCGACCGGCCGCGATCAACTGCGCGGCGTACTCAGACTCGGCGTCATCCACACCATCGCGCCCTACCTGCTGCCCGAACTCGTCGCCCGCCTGCGCGAATGCGCACGCGACATGCCGCTCGACATCGAAGAGAACATGACCGACAACCTCGAGCGCATGTTGCGCGATGCATCGATCGACGTCGCGATCCTCGCGCTGCCGTTCGAAGCGCCGGGCGTCGTCGTGCAGCCGGTCTACGACGAGGAATTCGCGATCGCGGTCCCGGCGAAGCATCCGTGGGCGAAGCGCAAGAGCGTCGCGGCGTCCGCATTGAACGACGAAAATCTGCTGCTGCTCAGCGTCGGGCATTGCCTGCGCGATCAGGTGCTCGAAGCCTGTTCCCGCTTCACGCGTCCGGGCGACGGCGGCAAGCAGGGCAATTCGCTCGAGACCCTGCGCAGCATGGTGGCGTCGGGCATGGGCATCACGGTGCTGCCGGCGACGGCCTTCACGCCGCGCCATGCGAGCCCGCTGGTCAGACGTGTGCCGTTCACGCGACCGGCGCCGCGCCGGCGTGTCGTCATCGCGTCGCGCCAGGACTTCTATCGGCCACGGGCCGTCGCGCTGCTCGCGGACGTGCTGCGGGGGCTCGACCTGCCGATCACGCCGGTGTGAGCCGCGTCAGACGCGTACATTCTTGAACTGCCACGGATCGTCCCGATCGATATCCTCGGGGAAGAGCTCCCCGCGATCGTCGATCGGCGTCCACTCGGTATAGGCGCCGACGAGCCGGCCGAGATAGGGCCGGCAGATCTCGAGAGTGCGGCGGAAGTCCATGTCTTCCGGCTCGACGATCCCGCGCTGCGGGTTTTCGATCGCCCAGACCATGCCGGACAGCACGGCGGCGGTCACCTGCAGGCTGGTCGCGTTGTTGTGGGGCACGAGCGCGCGAGTGTCGGCGGTCGACAGCAGCGAACCGTACCAGTACGCGTTTTTCGCATGGCCGGCGAGCAGCACGCCAAGTTCGTCGACGCCGTCGACGATCTCGTCCATCAGCACGCGGCGGTCGGGCTGCAGACGGTAATTGCGGCCCGCGAATTCATGCAGCGACAGCACGGCCGCGTCGCACGGGTGGTAGGCGTAATGCACGGTCGGGCGGTAACGCACGCGATCGCCGTCGCGCACGGTGAAATAGTCCGCGAGTGAAACCGATTCGCTGTGGGTGATCAGAAAGCCGTGATACGGGCCCTGACGCGGCGTCCAGCTTCGCACGCGCGTCGCCGCACCGGGCCGCAGCAGGTAGATCGCGCAGCCGCTCCCCGTTTCGTGCGTGCGGCCGTCGGCCGGCAGCGCGCGTTCGTGCGTACCCCAGCCGAGTTCGGCCGGCTGGCAGACTTCGCTGATGAAGCCTTCGATCGACCAGGTGTTGACGAACTCGCCGACCGCTTTCGGCGTGAGCGAGACTTGCGTATCGCGCTCGGCGACATGGATGGTCTTCACGCCGACGCGCGCGGCGAGCGCAGCCCATGCGTCCCGCGTCTGCGGCTCGGGTTCGTCCGGTGCGAGATCGGCGGCGATGTTCAGCAGTGCCTGCTTCACGAGATGGGAGACGAGGCCCGGATTCGCGCCGTGCGTGACGACGGCCGTGGGGCCGCGCGGCAAGCGCCGGCGGAGGGCCAGCACACTTTCGCGCAGCGCGTAGTTCGAACGTTGCGCGGGTGACAGCGCCGGATCGGTGAATCCGCCCGGCCAGGGTTCGATGCACGAATCGAGGTACAGCGCACCGCGGCTCGCCGCGTATTCGAGCAGCGCGAGGCTCGAGACTTCGACCGACACGTTCAGCAGGAAATCCCCCGGGCCGAGCAGCGGATCGAGCACGGCGCGGTGATTGTCCGGCGTCAACGGCTGCACCAGCATCCGCACCCCGCAGGCCGCGGCGAGGGCGTGACCGGCCGCGTCGGCCGTGACGATCGTGATGCGTGCCGGCGTCAGCCCGGCGATATGTCGCAGTATCAGCGGCAGCACGCCCTGCCCGATGCTGCCGAAGCCGACGATGACGAGACGGTGTCCGAAGGTGGCGGCGGGCTGCCACTCGGTGGCGGGTTGCGGGGTCCTGGACATGCGGTGCGGTGACTCCGTGCGAACGATGACGGCAAGCGAACGGCGGACTCCGCTTGCACGCGATCCACCGTCGAGGCGCGCAGTGTACAGATTGCGTCGCCGACGGGAATCATGCTGACGCCGTGACCGCAGTCGACCGGTTGCAGGTGCTCGCGGATTGTCGGACAGTCGGCGACCGGCTCCCCCGGACCGTGATCGACGTCAAGGCATTGGCGCATTGCGTTGAGCCACAGTGCGAGGCGAGTCGAGATCTCGTCGGTCCCCCACGGGCGCGAATTCGTGGCACGGGCCCGCATCAACGCACCGGGAGAACATCAAAATGGCAGCTCAACCTGAGACCTTCGGCAACGCGTCCATCGGCGCGCCCGCCAGTACCACCCGTATCGCCCACTGGGGCAAGGAACCTGCCTCGCCACTGGGCATGTTCGGCGCCGAACTCGAAATGTCGCCTGAAGAGCGCGCGATGATCGACACGCTGCATCGCTTCGCCGAGCAGGACATGCGTCCGGTCGGGCGCCAGCTCGATCGCATGACGGCGGACGCGGTGATTGCGCCGGATTCCCCGCTGTGGTCGTTCTACAAGCGGTTCGGCGAGCTCGGCTTCACGGTCGATCTGATGCTCGACATGCCGCCGCGCGAACGGGCGAAGCTGATGTGCATGTTCTATGAGGAACTCGGCTGGGGGGATTCCGGACTCGGGATCTCGGTCGCGGCCGGATCGCTGCCGCGTTACCTCTGCCGCCTGTTCGGCAACGACTACCTGGCCTCGCTGTGCCCCGACGACATCATCGGCTGCTGGGGCATCACCGAGCCGGATCACGGCAGCGACAGCCTCGATCCGAACCAGCAGATCGCCCACGCCACCGGCACCTACGGCCGGCCGAACTGCGTCGCGAAGATTAGCGGCGATCGCATCATCATCAACGGCCAGAAGTCCGCATGGGTGTCGAACGGCACCATCGCGAAGGTATGCATCCTGTACTGCGCGGCCGACACCGGTGCAGGACCCGATCCGCGCAACGGCGCCACGGTGATCGTGCCACTCGACAGCAAGGGCGTGTCGCGCGGCAAGCCGCTCGAAAAGATGGGGCAGCGCGCGCTGCCGCAGGGCGAAATCTTCTTCGACAACGTCGAGGTGCCGATCCGCAACCTGCTGGCCGGACCGGACAACTTCCAGCGCTGCGTCTATGCGATTCATGCCGAGGCGAACGGTCTGATGGGGGCCTGCTTCACCGGCGTCGCGCGCGCGGCATTCGAACATGCACTCGCCTATGCGCACGAACGCAAGCAGGGCGGGGTGCCGCTGATCCGCCACCAGTCGGTGGCGAGCCGGCTGTTCCACATGTTCCGCAAGGTCGAAGCGAGTCGCGCGCTGACGCGGCGGGTCGTCGAATACAATATGACAGTGCCCGAACCTTCGCTGCCGGCGGCGATGACGGTGAAGGTCACGGGCACGCAGACGGCTTTCGAAGTCGCGAGCGAAGCGCTGCAGATGTTCGGCGGCAACGGCATGACCCGCGAATACCCGATGGAGAAACTGCTGCGGGACGCGCGCGCGTCGATGATCGAAGACGGCTGCAACGAGATTCTCGCGCTGAAGGGTGGCTTCGGACTCGCCGATCGCGAAAAGCTCTGACATCGGCCTCGCGCTGCATGCGCCTTCCGGCCGCTGCGCCGCGAAGGCGCTGGCGCCGGTGCTGTGCTGCGCAGCGCCGTTTGCGCGGTTTGCTGCATCGGCGCGATGCACCATGCGCACGCTGCCGACGCGACATTTCCTCCCTGCGCATCGTACGGGCTGCCGGACAGGGCGGCTGATAAGATGCGCGCGTCACCTTCGAACCCCTGACGGACGGCACCGATGACCAGCCCAGCCAATACCGCGATCCTTGCCCACTTGATCGATGCCCGACGTCGCACGCATGCCGTGTCCGATCTGCTGACCTTCGTCGATGTCACGCCCGACGGCGCCTACGCGCTCGAAACGCGCAGCTACGAACAGCTCTGGGCCAACGGTCAGCGGGTCGCGGCAGGGCTCGCCGGCGAAGGGCAGCGGGCCGGTGACGCGTTCGCGATCATCCTGCAGAACCATCCCGAGTTCGTCGATGCGATGGTCGGCTCGTCGATCGCCGGCACGGTGTTCGTGCCGATCGATCCGCGCACGCGGGGCAAGAAGCTCGCCTACATGCTGACGTTCGCCGAGTGTCGCGGCGCGATCGTCGGTGACTATGCGCTGCCGCAAGTGCTCGAAGTCCTGCCCGAATGCCCGACCCTCACCTGGCTCTGGGTCGTTGGCCGCACACCAGCCACGTCCGGCCCGCTGCGTGTGCGCCCGATGGCCGAGGTGCTCGCCGCCGATGTCAGTGAGCGGCCGGTGGCCGTCTCCGATCCCGACGCGCCGATGCAGATGCTCTATACCTCCGGCACGACGGGCGATCCGAAGGCCATCCTCTCGCCGTACAGCCGCTTCGCCACGGTTGCCGGCCTCGGCCGCCTGATCGGCCTGCGCGAAGGCGATCGGCCGTATACGGGCCTGTCGCTGACGCATGCGAACGCCCAGCTCATCACGCTCGGCACGGCGCTCGAGATGGGGCTGCGCGCGGTGATCAGCCGTCGCTTCACCAAATCCCGTCTGTGGGACATCGTGCGACGTCACGGCTGCACGATGTTCAATCTGCTCGGCGGCATGACGACCGCGATCTACAGCGAACCCGAACGCCCCGACGACGCCGACAACCCCGTACGCTACGTGTTGAGTGCGGGCATGCCGGGCGTGCTGTGGAACGATTTCGCGCGCCGCTTCGGCATCGACATCTTCGAATTCTACGGCGCGGCAGAGGGCGGCCTGACGCTGAACCCGCCGGGCGCCGGCCCCGTCGGCAGCATCGGCAAGCCGCCGCCGACGCTCGAAGGTCGCATCGTCGACGAACACGAGAACCCGTGTGCGCCGCGCGTGCCGGGCGAGATCGTGTTCCGCAATGCCGACGGCAGCAGCCCTGTCGTCAATTATTTCAAGAACACCACCGCGTCGACCGAGAAAACACGCGACGGCTGGCTGCGCATGGGCGACATCGGATATCAGGACGAGCAGGGCTGGTACTACTTCCTCTATCGCAAGGGCGGCGGGATCCGGCACAACGGCGATTTCGTCAATCCCGGCTTCGTCGAGAAGGAACTCGCCGAGCATCCGCTCATCGACGATGTCTTCGTCTATGGGGTGACCGCGCGCAACGGTGTGCCGGGTGAGAAGGACGTCGTGGCGGCCATCGTGCCGGTCGCCGGCCAGACCTTCGATGCGCGCGCGGTATTCGAGTGGTGTCGCACACGGCTCGAATCGAACTTCGTGCCGAGCTATCTGCAGATCGTGCCTGAAATCCCGAAGACCGCCTCGGAGAAGCCCCAGGAGCGGTTCCTGCTCGACGCCTTCGCGCCGGACGCGCCGAACGTTTACGCCGCAGAGGGCTGACTGAGATCGCGGTGACCCGCTGAGCACCGGCCGGTGCCCAGCGGGCGAGGGCCTGTCAGTCCTTCTTCGCCATCTGCGCGCCGGCGGCGAGCAGGATGCCGTTGTAGATCAGGAAACTCCGGATCGTGTTGCCGCGCTTCGCCTTGCGCAGGCGCGATTCCTCCGACGCGGCCTGGAAGCTGTCGATCAACTCCGCGTACTTGCGCCGTCCCTTGACGCTGATCCGCTTGTCGCCCGCCTTGTCGACGCGCAGACAGGCCGCGATCACGGCGTCCGGGTCGGTCTCGGCAAACTCACAGAAAGACTGCAGCAACGGCAGACGTTCCGGATCGTCCGCGACCGGATCGCCGCCCCATTGCGCACGCAAGCCATCGATCCAGGTGCGCACGGTCTCGTATTCCAGCATCGGCTTCAACGCCACGGTTCACCTCACAACGGCAGGCCGAGACGTTCGGCGAGCGCCTTGATCTCGGCTTTGCGATCCGGATCGTTCGGCACGGCGGCGCGCTGAATCATCTTGGTCGCCTTGAGCTTTTCGACGACGGCCGGATCGCGCTTGAACGGCGTGCCGTACTTGCCTTCGAAGAACTGCTCCTCGAACGGTGGCCGCGGACGCTGCCCGCCCGCGTCCCAGGATTCCGCCGGATAGCCGACCAGCAGGACCCACAGCGACATCCAGTCCTTCGGTACTTCGAACACGCTCTGGATGATCTCCGGATTCGGCGTGTTCATGCCGACCCCGAG
>JADZCB010000451.1 GCA_020851775.1 Gammaproteobacteria bacterium | reverse complement strand
GTCCGGTGACGACAGGTTGAAAGCGGGCGGGTTATAGGTCAGCCGTTGATTTCATCGGTGAACGCGTTGTCGTCGAGGGCGCGCTTGAGGGCGGCATCGAGGCGCTGCAGGAGGTCTGCGAGGCTCTCGCCGTCGCGACGTTGCAGGGCGGCCTGCATGGCGTTGTCGTCACTGGCGACGGCGGCGCAGTTGATGGGGCCGATCCTGCCAACGGAGATCTGGCCGTGTTCGTGCAACACGAACGCCTCGAGCGTGGGCCACGGCGAGTTCGGCGCGATGGCCGAACGGTTCGCGCGGGTCGGCGATGTTACGCGGCGTCGCGCAGGGCCGGGGCGGCGAGTGGGCGGGCGACGTGCCATGGCAGCAGTTCGTCGATGCGGTTGACCGGATGCTCGGCGATGCGCTCGAAGACGTACCGCAGGTACTGTTCGGGATCGAGACCGTTGAGCTTGGCGGTGCCGAGCAGCGAGTAGATCGCGGCGGCGCGCTCGCCGCCGGCATCGGAACCGGCAAACAGCCAGTTCTTGCGGCCGAGGGCGACGGCGCGCAGTGCACGTTCGGCGATGTTGTTGTCGATCTCGGTGTGGCCGTCGTCGCGATAGCGGGTCAACGCACGCCAGCGCGACAGCGCGTAGCGGATCGCCCCCGCCAGTTCGGACTTCTTCGGGATCTTCGGCAACGTCGCGTGCAGCCAGTTGTGGAGATCCTCGAGCAGCGGACCGGCACGGACCTGACGCGCAACCTGACGGACCTCGGGCGACTGACCGCGGATCTGCTCCTCGATGCCGTACAGTTCGCCGATCATCGTGAGCGCTTCGAGCGCCAGCGGCGAGGCTGTGGCCTGGTGCACGTCGAAGAACTTGCGGCGCGCATGCGCCCAGCAGGCCGCTTCGAGCAGTGGGTGTTCCGTTCGATCGTACAGGCCGTTGAAACCCGCGAATCCATCGGCCTGCAGGGTGCCGCGGAACGTCGTCAGGTGCTCGCGCGGATGGACTCCCTTGCGATCAGGGGAATACGCGAACCAGACGGCGGGTGGTTCCGGACTACCGGCGGCGCGGTCATCCCGCACGTAGGTCCACAGCCGACCCTGCTTGGTGGTGCCACGACCGGGACACAGCACCGGTACCGGAGTATCGTCGGCATGCAGCTTCGCCCCCGCGCGCACGTAGCGGGCCAGGGACTCGACCAGCGGCCGGAGCAGTGCCGCGCCCTGACCGACCCAGTCGGCGAGCGTCGAGCGCTCCAGTTCGACGCCGTCGCGACCGTAGATCTCGCTCTGCCGATACAGCGGCAGGTGGTCGGCGTACTTCGACACGAACACATGCGCAAGCAGTGCCGGGCCCGCCAGACCGCGGGCAATCGGTCGCGGGGGAGCCGGGGCCTGCGCGATCGTCTGGCAGTCGGCACACGAAAACTTCGGCCGCACGTGACGAATGACCTTGAAGCGCGCCGGGACGTACTCCAGCACTTCGGCGATATCCTCGCCGGCCGGGCGCAACTCGCCGCCGCACTCGGCACAGCGGCAGGCGGTCGTGTGCACCAGGGTCTCGCGCGGCAGGTGCTCGGGCAGCGGCCGGCGCGCCGGGTGACGACGCTCCGCCGCAGCAGGCGTCACCGCGGCCGTCGCAGAATCACTCTCGCCACTGTGCGCCGCGCTCGCCTCCAGGTCCTCAATCGAGAGTTCGAGCTGCGCGATCTGCGCATCGAGCTGTTCCGAGGAGCGCCCGAACTGCATCCGCTTCAGACGGGCGAGCTCGAAACGCAGCTTCTCGACGGTCAGCTGCTCGGCGAGCAGCGCGGCGCGAGCGGCATCGGCCTCACTGCGCGCTGCGACGACGAGCCGCTTCAGGCTCTCGACGTCATCCGGCAGATCCCGCAGGCTCGGCATGCCGGAAATCTTACCGACCCGGTGCGTTCGATGCACGGCAAAGTCCGCGCAACAGGCGCGCTCCTACACCGCCAGTTGCGGCGCCGTCGTCGTGCGCCGCGGACGCCGCCAGTCGATCCCTTCCAGCAGCATCGACAACTGCGCCGCGCTCACATGCACCGTGCCGCTCGTCGCCTGCGGCCACACGAAGCGGCCACTCTCCAGGCGCTTGGTCAACAGACACAGGCCATCGCCGTCCCACCACAGCATCTTGATGCGATCGCCGCGCCGCCCGCGAAACACGAACAGCTGGCCCGAAAAGGGATCCTCCGCCAGCTGCGTCTGGATCAGTCCCGCCAGACCATCGAAGCCGTTGCGCAGATCCGTCGCGCCGCAGGCGAGCCAGACCCGCGTCCCGCCCGGTAGCGTGATCATCGCGTCGCGGCCAATACCTCGCGCAGCATCGTCGCATCAACGATACCGCGGATCCGCACGCAGCCACGCTGCAGATCGATCTCGATCACGCCGCGCTCGTCGCGAGCGTCAGCGCGCACAGGCACCACCGCCACGCGCGCAAATCGTGTCGCACCGTCACTGGATGTCGGCAACGTCGCGACTCGCGCACGACGCCGCCAGTACGACAACAGGTTCGGCCGCACCCCGTGACGCTCCG
>JADZCB010000450.1 GCA_020851775.1 Gammaproteobacteria bacterium | reverse complement strand
GCCGGCGCCGGATCGATGAAGCGGCAGCCGATGCGCGGCACGCGCGGGCGTGGCGGTGCGTCGATGTGCAGGATTTCGATGTCGCTGAGAATCATGCGATCCTCGGGCAGCAGGATCCGACAGCTCGCGAGTGCATTCCGATCGTGCGTCGGATCGATCGTCCCGCTGCGGATACGCGCGCAGAGGCCGCCGACCGACAGGTCACGCAGTTCGCCACGCAATTCCTGTTCGTCGGCGAAACCGACGAGCACCTCGAAACCCTGGCTCAACGGCACCGTCACGCGATGCTGTCGCCGGCGCTGCGCGTAGATGATTTCCTGCGGGAAGGCGACCTTGTAGTACGGCAGGCCATCCTGCTCGCCAATCTGGTCGACGCGGCTCTCGAAGCGCATTTCGATGCCCTCGACGAGCGCGCGTACTTCGATCCGGGGCTCCTGCCGGATCCGCGCGTGGCCGGATGCGGGCGTCAACTCGTCGAGCACGAGATAGCGTCCATCCCGGACGACCTCGAGGATCGCACTCGTGTACGGTGCGCGTTCGTCGCCGACGCAGACGGTCAGCAGGCAGCGCATCTCGAAGGCGCGCTTGAGCAGGATGTAGATGTCGGTCTGGTCGACGTCCGGTGCGCTGTCGGTGTCGGGGTTCGGCCGCGCACCGCGACCGCGGAAGAATTCGAGGCCCACGCAAAGACTCCGCCGCTCTTGATCAGACGCGCTCCCAGGCGCGGGAACGCTCACCGTCGCCGAGGCGTCCGCGCGCGTCGTAGACCCGCTCGCCCGGACGGCGTCCGGTCATCAGATCGATCAGCGAGGTCACGAAGTTGCGGCTGGCGTCGATGGCCGCGCCGTTGGTGCGATTGGCGAGCGCGCAGCGTGCGAGCAGGGCCCGGATCTGTCCCCATTCGGCGCGCTCTTCGGGGCTCAGATCGGCGTCCGCCGGCGGCAGCGGACTGCGACCGCCGAGCGTGCCGAGCGCGGCGACGAGATGCTGTTTCGTCTGCACGGCGTCCTCGAGGGCCGCGGTGTCACGCCTGCGCAGCGCGTCGTATTCGCTGGCCAGCACGCGATCGAAGTCCTCGAGCAGGGCGCGCAGGTCGCTACGCGCTGCGTGGGGCGCGGTCATCGCAGGTCGTCGCGTCAGCCGCCTTGCGGGCCGGTCAGCATCGATTCGAAGGTGGCGAGCTTGTCGGCGACGGCCTCGGCATCCACCTGGTAGCTGCCATCGGCGATCGCCTGACGGAATTGCTCGACGCGCTTGCTGTCGACGGCAGGCACGTCGGCGACCGACTGGGTCAGCGCCTGCAGCCGGCTGCCGAGATCGGTCAGCGTCACGACATCCGAAGCGCCCGGGGCGCTCGTCGGAACCGCAGCCTGCGGTTTGTCGACTTTCGCGACGCGCGAGTCCAGGGCGGTCACGACGCCGGTCGACGACGGGTTTATTTCGGAGACCATAGGAGTTGCTCCCTTTTCGTTGAAACCGTTAGCGGCCCCTGCCGCTGCGGCTTGATGCACTTATATCGGTTTGTGATTGTGATCGCACACGTCTCGTCGGCCGCTGGTCGGGATGTTCAGCCCGTCATGGCAGCGGCCGCGCTGCGGTGACCTCCACGCGGCCGTCGGCGAGCACGACACCTTCGACGACCCGTTTCGAATTCAGGTTGCGGACCGGGATGCGCTCGCCGAGCGTGCCGTCCTTCAGCGCGGTGCCGGCCACGCGCACGGCGACCGGCCCGTTCGCGAGCGACAGCGTGACCGCCTGGCCGCGCCGGACGATCTGAGGCGCCTTCAACTGGTTCGCGTTGAGCGTCGTGCCGGAGGCGATGTCGCGCAGCGCGACGCGCCCGACGGCGACCTCCGGCGATACCAGCACGCCGCCGGGGGCGCTCGGCAGCAGCTTCGTGACGAGCGTGACGTCCGCCGCGCTCAAGATCGTGCCGCGGGCGATTGGTCGCGCGGCAACGACGAGATCCTGGGCCCGACGCACCAGCGCCGGGACGAACAGCGTCCACGGCATGCTGCCTTCGCAGCGCACGCCGATCGAGGTGTGGCCGCTGGTGCGCCCGCCGGGCGGCATGAACGGTGTCAACTGCTGATCGCAGCGCTGGAGCCGGAGGCGGGCGTCGAGCCGGCCGACTTCGACATCGACGCCCTCGCCACCGGCCGCGGCGAGCAGAAAATCGTGCGCGACCCCGCGGATCTCATCCAGCGCCTGGATGGCGGCACGCGCGTCGGCGCCGGCGCCGGTGAGCGCGGCGGCGAGTCCCCATGCGATGACCTGCCTGTCGAGATGCATGGGCAAAACGAATGCAAGTGGCGTGCCGGTGAGACGAGCGCTCGAATTCAAGCGGTGCGGGGCGTCCGCCGCTAGATCCGACATTCACCGTTCGGCCCCGGAGCACAGTAATGTCCAGCGTGATGGAAAAAGTCGACCGCCTGACGCGACTGGCGGGCCGCAACCGCCTCGAGCTGCTGCTGTTCCGCTTCGACAATCGTCAAATTTTTGGCATCAACGTGTTCAAGGTGCGGGAGGTCCTGAAATGCCCGCCGCTGCGCCCGATCCCGCACTCGCATCATCATGTGCGTGGCGTCATGCATGCGCGCGGTCAGACCGTGACGATCATCGATCTCGCTGCCGTACTCGGTCATGGCCGCAGCGAAGGCAGCCGTGACGAGTTCGTGATCGTCACTGAATACAGCGGTCATGTGCAGGGCTATCTCGTCAAACAGGTCGAACGCATCGTCAATCTGCGCTGGAACGACGTGAAGCCGCCCCCGGCCGGCATCGGCGGCGCGAACTATCTGACGGCGGTGACGACGATCGAAAACCAGCTCGTCGAGATCCTCGATGTCGAACGCGTGCTCGCCGAAATCGTCGGTGTACGCACCGAGGTCGACGAACGGTTCCGCGACACGGGCGGTGCACCCGCGGGGGTCCCGCGCCGCGTGTTCATCGCCGACGATTCCGCCGTCGCCCGCAAGCAGATGGTGCGCGTGATGGAGCAGCTCGGCGTCGAGTACGAGCTCGCCGAAAACGGCAAGGTCGCGCTCGAGATGCTGAAGACATATGCCGAGCAGGGACCGATCACCGAGCGTTTCGCGATGCTGCTGTCGGACATCGAAATGCCGGAAATGGACGGCTACACGCTGACCAAGTCGATGAAGTCGGATCCTCAACTGAAGGATCTCTTCGTCTGCCTGCACACGTCATTGAGCGGCAGCTTCAATCAGTCGATGTCGGATACCGTCGGCGCCGACAAGCTGGTGCCGAAGTTCGATCCGAACGAACTCGCCGCTCTCGTGCTGTCGATCGTCGACCCGACACCCGCCGCCGCCTGACTCCGCGCCACGCACACGGGCCTGGGCAGCCTCGCTGCCCGGGGCTGGCGATCATTCCTCTGTTTCGTGTCCGACCGTTCGAGCGCCGGTGCGCGACCGCGAGCGCCCGATCGTCGCGTACCGTGCATCTGGCGTCAGCCGATTGGCGCCGCGAGGCCTCG
>JADZCB010000449.1 GCA_020851775.1 Gammaproteobacteria bacterium | reverse complement strand
GGGCAGTGCGGCGGACACGAGCGCCTTCAGGCTCGGGATGCGTTCGAGGCGGGGACGCAGCGTCGCCCATTCCGCGGCGCGGTGACGGGCGGCGGCGACGGCGTCGCGCTGCAGACGCGCTTCGAGTTCGCAGATCCGTTCGACGATCGCGGCCCGCTCGGCGTCGGCCAGCGACAGTTCGACGCCGATTTCGAAGCCGTCGGCCAGGTCGCAGATGAATACGACCGGACCGACGAAACGTTGCGGACCCTGGCGCAGCGGCACGCTCAACTCCAGGAGCGTGGCGATCGGCAGAGGACGGGGTGCGTGGAAGCAGAGCCCGAAATCATGGCGTCGCGCTGGCGGGATCGCGTACCGGTGCCAGCGTGGCAACGGCCGGCAGGAAAGGGGAAACCCCCGCGGGTGCTGCAGGAACTGCCCGCGGAGGCTCGGATTGGCGCCCGATGAGTTCGGGTTCACGGCCAAAGGACTAATTGGGCAAGCGCCGGGTCAACGGCGCCGGGTCCTGTTTGAATGCCGAGATTGCGCATGGAACAATAACTCTCAGCCCGTACAGGATCCAATATTTCAAATAGTTAGTGGTGATATTTGTAGCGCTTCATGAAGAGGCTGTCAAGCCTGCGGGAGGCCGTTGCGGACGGGTTCCCGTGCGCGAGTGCCAGGGACGTGATCGGGACGCGCGCGCAGGCGTCAGCGCGGCGAGATGTCGAGCCAGCAGCCGACGAGCTCGAGCGCCTTGCCCTGCGGATTCCGGATGCAGCGGATCGCTTCGAGGATCGTGCGATACGCGCCGTTGTGATGACGGATGCGGTAGGTCAATGCATGCTCGACGGCGCGGCCGTGCACGAAATCATGCAGGCGTCGCGCGCGTTCCGGCGCGTCTTCGGGGTGGATCGCCCGCTCCCACAGCGCGGGATCGACGATGACTTCGGTACGTTCGCGTCCCGACAGGCGCGCGAAATTCTTGCTGACGTAGGTCAGGCGTGGTGCATCGGCACCGCAGTCCGCGCTGTAGAGCACCGCGGGTGAGAATTCGACCCAGTACTCCAGCAGCCGATTCAATTCGTCGAGTTCCTTCACCTTCGTGTCGAGCGTGTGATTCGCGTCGGCAAGCTGCTGGCGCAGCCGCCGTTCGCTCTGCACGAGATGAAAATGATCGAGCGCGTTCGACAACGCGCGATCGAGATCGTGTCGGTCCCATGGCTTGCGCAGGAAGCGAAAGATGTTGCCTTCATGGAGCGCGGCGATCGCGATGTCGAGATCGGCGAAGGCCGTCAGCATGATCGGCACGGTATCGGGTGCGCGGCGCCGGATCTCGGCGAGCAGTGTGACGCCGTCCATGTTCGGCATCGAATAATCGGCGACGACGACCGCAAACGGTCCCGCTGTGTCGAGCAGGCCGAGTGCCGCCGCGCCGCTTTCGGCGTACACGCAGTCGTATTGCGTGCCGACGTGACGACGGATCAGCGCGATGATTTCCTGCTGATCGTCGACGAAGAGGATGCGTTCGCTGGGTTCACTCATGACCTGTCCCGAGTGGCCGCGCAGGGTTGCCCGAGTCTCGCTGGCGTTCGTGTGCCGGCGGCCGTCACTGTCCGCAGCATTCCGGTCCGTCCGTCCGGATGTCCGTTATAGAGAGGATAGAGCCGGGATGCCAGCGCAGCGAACGGAAGCGTTCGCCGCGTCACACTCCGGCCGCCGGCGGCGGCCGCTCAGGTCGGTAACGGGTGCCAACCCGCATCCGCCCAGAGCTGGCCGCTGACGGCGGAGTTGCGGCACAGGAAGCAGATCGCTTCGGCAATTTCCTCGGGACGAATCAGGCGACCGATCTGGGTCGCCGGCAGCACGTGCTTCTGGATGTAATCTTCACCGAGCGCACGCACCATCGGTGTATCGGTGAATCCCGGGTGGATGACGGCAGTGCGCACGCCATGGAAAATCCCTTCGATCATTAACGTCGAGGCCGCGCCTTCGAGACCGACCTTGGTGCTCGCATAGGCGATCTGCCCCTTGTTGCCTTGCGAGGATACCGAGCCGATGAAGACGATCACGCCCTGCACGCCTTCGTCGGGACTCCAGCGTTTGAGACCGCGCGCGAAACGATGCTCCGCCATCTGCGCGACGAGTTCGAGCGCCCAGTAGACCGGCGCGACGAGATTCACTTCGAGCACCTCGCGAAAGGTCTCGACCGGATAGATCTGCGCGACGCCTTTTTCCCGGTTCACGCGTACCGCGAGGGCATCGCGCGTGATGCCCGCGGCCGGCACCAGGATGTTCACGACGCCATGCTGCTCGCGCAGCCTGCCGAAGACTTCGTGCCGGAATGCATCCTGTGTCGTGTCGCCGTGGAAGGGCAGTGTCACGGTGCGCCCCGCCTCGGCGTTCAGAGCCGCGGCGTGTTCGGCCACCGCCGGTGAGCGATCGACCAGGGCGACGGCTTCGATGTCGTGCTTGATGAATTCTCGTGCAGTGGCGAGACCGATACCGCTCGCGGCACCGGTGATGATCGCGGTCTTGCCTTTGATGTCCATGGGTTTGCTTTCAGGTTGCAGGGGGCAGTGGCATTATAGGCGCAGCGGGTGCGTCGCCACGATTGCAGGTGCCCCGTTCCATTCGGTACTCACGCATCGCACTGCGCGGCCGGGCGCCCCGCCGAACCACCACTGCCGTGAAAGCCATGCACGAACCTCAACGCAATGTGCTCGGAGAACCGCTGGCGCCGTGCTCGCGCGATCCAGTCACCGGTTTCTATCGCACCGGCTGCTGTGAAACCGGCAGCGAAGACGTCGGCGAACACACCGTCTGCGTGCAAATCACGGCCGATTTCCTCGAGTTCTCGCGCGCGCACGGCAACGACCTGAGCACGCCGGCGCCTGCCGCCGGCTTCCCGGGCCTCGAGCCCGGCGATCGCTGGTGCGTCTGCGCAGGCCGCTGGCTCGAAGCCCTGCGTGCCGGTGTCGCGCCGCGTATCGTGCTCGCGTCGACACACGAATCGCTGCTCGATTTCGTCCCGCTCGCCGAACTCAAGCGTTACGCCATCGATCTGGTGTGATGCGGTAGCGACGAGTCGGATCGGTCGCGATGCGCGCAACGTCGTTCGCCGTTCCGGCCTCGCCGCTGGTGATGGCGGCGGGTCGCTCGCGGG
>JADZCB010000448.1 GCA_020851775.1 Gammaproteobacteria bacterium | reverse complement strand
CGGCAAGACCGGCGGCGACGGCGAGGCCACAGGAGTAGGGCAGGCCCAGCTCCGCCTGACGCCCGACGAGCCAGAGGTCGATCAGCAGCAGGCCTTGCAGCGCGCCGATGATGATGCGATCGGCGTCGTCGAAAAGGATCGCGGTCGATTTGATGCCGATTTTCAGATCATCCTCACGATCGACCATCGCGTACTGCGTGTCGTAGACGAGCACCCACAGCACGACGGCGGACAGCAGCAGCCAGGCGAGCGGCGGGACGGTCCCGGTCTGCGCCGCGAAGGCCATCGGCACCGACCACGCGAAGCTCGCGCCCAGCCACACCTGCGGGAGATAGGTATGGCGCTTCATGAACGGATAGACGCTCGCGAGCCCGAGTGCGACGAAGGAAAGCCCGATCGTGAGCCGGTTCTGCGTCAGCACGAGCAGAAAGGCGACGAACGCCAGCGCGAAAAACAGCATCAGCGCGTGGCGGGGTTCGACCTCGCCGACGGCCAGCGGCCGGTCCCGCGTGCGCCGGACATGACCGTCGAGATGGCGATCTGCATAGTCGTTGATGACGCAGCCGGCCGAGCGCATCAGCAGCGTGCCGAGCATGAAGACCGTCAGCACGAACGGATCGGGGGCGCCGAGCGCTGCGATCCACAAGGCCCACAGCGTCGGCCACAACAGCAGCAGCGTGCCGATCGGTCGATGCAGCCGCATCAGGCGCGCATAGGCGCGCCAGGATGCGAACGGCGAGGGACGGCGAAGCATGAAATCCTGCATCCGCGTAATCTAAACGGGGACCGCCGCCGATTGCCATCGGCCGCGCTCACTGGTGTTTCGGTCCCCTGCCGGCGTGCGGGTGGGGGATGTTCGTGTATTGATGAAGTCTTTGATTGCCACCAACTCTGCGACCTTTCTGTTCGCTTCTCTCGTCAGTCCAACGGCGATCTCCCCGTTCGTGGTGGCTGTGCAGGGTTTCTCCCCCGCACACCAGCTACGCAAGCCTCACACCTTCGCGAACTCCGCGCGGTGCACTGTCCAACGCGCGATCAACTGTTCGGCGAGGGTCGGTGCGGTGGCGAGTACGTGGTCGGCGACCTGTTGCACCGTCGGCAGCAGCCGTCGATCGCGGGTCAGATCCGCGATCCTGAATTCGGCGATACCGGTCTGGCGCGTGCCGAGCACCTCACCCGGCCCGCGCAGCTCGAGATCCCGTTCGGCGATCACGAAGCCGTCGCTGGTCTCGCGCATCGTCTGCAGCCGATGTCGCGCCGTGTCGGCGAGCGGGCTTTTGTACAACAACACGCAGTCCGACTGTGTGCGGCCGCGGCCGACCCGGCCGCGCAACTGGTGGAGTTGGGAAAGGCCGAGCCGTTCGGCGTTCTCGATCACCATCAGGCTCGCGTTCGGCACGTCGACACCGACCTCGATCACTGTCGTCGCGACCAGCAGTTCGATCGCGCCACGCGCGAACTGCTGCATCGTCAGATCCTTTTCCCGCTCGGGCATGCGTCCATGCACGAGGCCGACCTTGACGTGCGGCAGCGCCTGCGCGAGCACTGCCGCGGTGTCGGTCGCGGCCTGTGAATCGAGGTGTTCGGATTCTTCGATCAGCGGACAGACCCAGTAGGCCTGACGGCCCGACGCGCACGCCTCGGCGATGCGCGCCACGATGTCGTCGCGGCGTGATTCCGGCAGCACGCTGGTGCGCACGGGCTGCCGGTTCGGCGGCAGTTCGTCGAGCATCGACACGTCGAGATCCGCATACGCGGTCATCGCGAGCGTGCGCGGGATTGGCGTCGCCGTCATGATGAGCTGGTGGGGACGATGTGCCGCGCATGCGCCTTTCTCGAGCAGGGCGAGCCGCTGGTTGACGCCGAAGCGATGCTGTTCGTCGACGATCACGAGCCCGAGGTTCGCGTACACGACGTCATCCTGGAACAGCGCGTGCGTGCCGACGACGAGCCGTGGACGATCCTCGGCGAGCAGCGCGCGTGCGGAACGCCTGCCGCCGGCGCCGAGACGTCCCGTCACCACCAGCACCTCGACATCGAGGCCGCCGAACCACGTCGACAACGTGCGTCCGTGCTGTTCGACCAAAAGCTCCGTCGGCGCCATCAAGGCGACCTGTCGACCGGCGGACAGCGCGCTCGCCGCGGTCAGTGCCGCGACCGCGGTCTTGCCGGCGCCGACGTCGCCCTGCAGAAGGCGCAGCATCGGCACCGGCTTCGCCAGATCGGCGTCGATCTCACGCACCACGCGTTGCTGCGCGCCGGTCAGCGCGAAGCCGAAGGCGCGCAGCAGTCCCGCGCGCAGCGCACGCGGCGGCGGCAGCGGTGCGGCGATACGCTGGCGGGCGTGCTGGCGCAACTGGCGCAGCGTCAATTGATGGGCGAGCAATTCCTCGATCGCGAGCCGCTGCTGCGCCGGAAGCTGGCCCTGCCACAGCAGGTCCAAGTCGATCCCGGGCGGCGGACGATGCACGTAGCGCAGCGCGGTGGCGAGTGTCGGCAGCTTCGCACCGCCGTGAAAGTGCTGCGCAATCAGGGCATCGATCGCATCCGCCGGCTCGTCCGCCCGGCCGAGCGCGTCGAGCGCGGCGGTGGTCAGCTTGCGCAGGCGCGCCTGATGCAGGCCATCGGTCGTTGGATAGATCGGGGTCAGCGCGCCATCGAGCGGCGTCGCGTCCGGCCGTGCATCGTCGATGACCTGTACTTCGGGATGCACCATCTCGAGTGACTGCGGTCCGCGCCGCACCTCACCGAAGCAACGCAAGCGCCGCCCGGGCTCGAGCCGCTGCTGCTGCGCCCGGTTGAAGTAGAAGAAACGCAGCGTCAGCGCGCCGGTGTCGTCGACGAGGCGACACAACAGCGCGCGACGCCGCCCGAAATGCACCTGCGAGGTCTCGACGATGCCTTCGACCACGGTTTCCTGCTGCAGGCGCAGGGCGCCGAGCGGGGTCAGCCGCGTGCGATCCTGATAGCGCGATGGCAGGTGGAACAACAGGTCGCGGATCGTGCGGATGCCGAGCTTCTCGAGGCTTTCCGCGAGGCGCGGGCCGGCGCCGGGCAGGCGCGCGACGCCGTCGTCGAGCGCGGACATGGGCGGCTCAGGCCGCGAGTACGAGCACCGCGTCGACTTCGACCAGCGCGCCGCGCGGCAGCGCGCTGATCTGCACCGTCGCGCGCGCCGGGAAGGGTTCGGTGAAGAGACGGCTCATCGCGGCGTTGACCTGCGCGAAGTGGCCGAGATCGGTCAGGTAGATCGTCAGTTTGACCGCATCGTCGAGGCTGCCGCCGGCGGCCTTCGCGACAGCGATCAGGTTCGCGAACACCTGTTCGATCTGCGCGTCGATGCCGCCACCGACGATTTCCATCGTCGCCGGCGACAGCGGGATCTGGCCCGACAGCCAGACGGTATTGCCGACCTTCACGGCCTGCGAATAGGCGCCAATCGCCTGTGGAGCTTCAGGTGTCGCGATGACGGTGCGCTGCATGGAGAATCCCTCGTGTGTCGAGGTGCGCATGCTCGCACGCCACCCCCGGCGCGAGCCAGCCCGCGCTGCCCCGGCCCGTACCGCGGTCCGCCTCAGGCCTTCTTGCGCGCGACGCGCACCACCGTCTTCACGTGGCGCACGGTGCGGATGACGTCGGCAAGATGCTTGCGATCGCGCACCGTGATCAGGAAACGGATGTTCGTATTGCGCTCGTTGCGCTCGGAAATCGTCACGTCCTCGATGTTGGCGTTCGCGTCCGCCACCGCGGCTGCGATCGTTGCGAGCGTGCCGCGGCGATTGATGACGTCGAGTGAAAGTTCGACGCTGAATTCGCGCTCGACGTTTGGTGCCCACTGCACGTCGATCCATTTCTCCGGCGCGCTGCGATAGTCGGTGACGTTGGCGCAGTGCTGCTGATGGATCACGATGCCGCGCCCCGCGGTGAGGAAACCGATGATCGAATCACCCGGCAGCGGATAGCAGCACTTCGGAAAGGTGACGACCATGCCTTCGGTGCCGCGGATCGCGAGCGGCACCAGCGGGTTCGCCTGCGCCGCCGCCCGGCGCCGGGCCGCCGCCGCGTCGCTCGGCGGCTCGATGTTTTCCGGCAGCAGCATGCGCACGACCAGCGGCGCCGGCCGGTTGCCGAGACCGATTTCCGCGTACAGACGCTCGATGCCGTCGAT
>JADZCB010000447.1 GCA_020851775.1 Gammaproteobacteria bacterium | reverse complement strand
GGCGATGTCGGGTTCAAAAAGTCGTCGACAGACCGAAATTCTCACCGAACACCGTGCGATTGACCGCTCGAAGCACTGGCGATACAGTGCCGGTCAGTCAAAAAGGTGGTTTGAATTTCCTATAAGCCAGCCGCGGGTGGCACGGGCGATCTGCTCGCGCGCTTCGTCGCGGAGCGCCTCGGTGAAGCGTTCAAGAGCCACGTCGTGGTGGACAACCGACCGGGCGCCAACGGCATCCTCGGTACGGAAGTCGTCGTGAAGGCACCACCCGACGGCTACACCATCATGCTCGCCTCGGCGGGCAATATCGCGATCAATCCCGGTCTCTACGGGCCGAAGCTCAGCTTCAACCCCGAGCGCGATCTCGCGCCGATCACGCAGGTCGCGGCGACCACGCAGGTGCTGATCAGCCATCCGTCGGTGCCGGCGAAGAGCGTGAAGGAACTGATCGCGCTCGCGAAGCGCCGGCCGAACAAGCTCGACGACGTCAATGCCGGCAACGGCTCGACGCCGCATCTGAACATGGCGCTGTTCGCCAGCATGGCGGGCATCAAGCTGAACGGCATCGTGTACAAGGGCAGCACGCAGGGGCGGGTGGCGGTGGTCGCGGGCGAAGTGCCGTTGATGATCGACGGCGTGATTCCCTCGCTGCCGCTGATCGAGAGCGGCCGGCTGCGCGCGCTCGGCGTGACCTCGGCCAAGCGCTCGCCGGCGCTGCCCGGCGTGCCGGCGATCGCCGAGACCGTGCCGGGTTACCTGGGCGAGATCTGGTACGGCGTGCTCGCACCCGCGGGGACGCCGGCCGAGATCGTCAACTGCCTGCACGGCGTCATCGCCGCCGGACTCACGCAACCCGAGGTGAAAGCGCGCTTCGCGAAGCAGGGCGCCGATGTCGTGGCCAACACCCCCGCCGAGTTCGCCGCCTTCATCAAGCGCGAGATCGGGAAGTGGACCAAGGTCATCAAGGAGGCCGGGGCGACGCTGGATTGATGGCCGCTGTCGCGGCCGGCTCGATCGCCTCGACAAGCTATGGTGATGGCATCTACAGTGTCGGCTGCCGACTTGCGCGCGCGGATGGCGGGCGGCGCATCGACACCCGCCGCGTCGAGCCGAACGTCGCGAGCGCTGCCGCCATGAGGAGATAGGCGGCCGGTTCGGGCACCGGCGTGACGGTAAGCTGCAGGCCCGATGCTCCGGACAGAAGGTTCGCGCCGACGATGCCGGCGCCGAGCTCGACGGTCGCGAATTCGCCCGAGATTGCCGCCGCCGTGATGAACTGGATGCCGAGCGGGGCGTGCGGCTGGTAACCGTCGACGAGGGTGATGCGCAGGCGCCCCCCCAGTTGCATCTGACCCGTCACGATCAGTTGATCGTACTTGTCCGGGCCGCCGATTTCGACGAGGAGCTCGGCGCTCGGACCGATGACCAGATCCCCGTCGACGGTCAGCAGACCGGGCGATGCGCCCGGCTCGAAGCTGCCGCCGACGATCTGCACTTGCGCGGCGTGCAAAGTGCCGAGTCCGCCGGTCGACCCGGCCGTCTGCCGGTAGGTGCCGCCGCCCGCCGCGCCCACGTTGAGCGTGCTGCCCAGGCCGACCGTGACGACGCCGGCGTTCGTCAGATCGCCCGCGCTCGTGAAGCTGCGCCCGCTCATGATCTTCAGCGTGCCGCCCGCCGAGTTGGCCGCGAGGCCGGCGAGCGCGTCGGTGCCGCCCGCGTGGCGCAGCAGCGCCGAGGACGGACCGACGAGATCAATCCACGCGGCATTGTTCACGATGTCCGCGTTCGCGAGCCGCAGCGTGCCGTACGCGGCATAACGTCCGCCGCTGAGCGTCTTCGTCGTTGCGTTGTAGTTGGTGAGGCTGTCGGTCACCGTCAGCGTGGCGCCCGCCGCCGCTTCGAGCGAGCCGTGATTGGTGAGCCCGCCGCCCACGGGGTCCGGATCGATGACCAGCGTCGCCGCCGCATCCGCCAGGATGCGGCCGTGATTGACGATGCCGAGGAAGCCCGCGCCGAGCTGGCCGCCGCCGCGTATGGTGTGCGCCGCGCCGTGAACGAGTGTACGCACGGGCGCGAACGCAGTGGAGGTGATGATGTTCTGCGTGCCCGTCATTTCGAGCGTGCCGCTGCCCGCGAGGGTGACATCGCCCATGTTGAGGCGTGTAAAGGCGTTGCCCGCGGCGCTGCCTTCCATGCGCAGAATGCCGTCGTTGACGATCGTCCCGGCGTTGAGGCTCAGCAGGCGGTTGGCGGGCACGAGCACGCGCCCGGTGATGGTCAGGTTCTGGAGGTAGGACTGGGCGCCGATACGAACGGCCCCCGTACCGCTGCCGGCAAGTGTGCCGCCTGCGATCGTGACACCGCTGCCGATGAGATCGACGTACGACGCGCCGGCATGGCGGATGATCCCGCCCGCGTTGATGAAGGTCGCGCCCGACAGCCGCAGCGTGCCGCCGTCGGCTTCCATGATGCCTAGATTGATCATGCCGCCCGACGAGGGCTGGATGGTCAACGGCAGCGCACGATCGGCGACGATCCTGCCGTGATTGACGAGCTCGAGCCCAGATGCGCCGAGCTCGCCCGAGCCGCGGACGAGCTGGCCCGTGCCCAGGACGAGCCGGTGCGGGCATGCCGCGCCCGACGCGCTTGCGCAGCCGATGCGTCCCTTCCCGCTCGCACCCATGTCGATCTCGCCGTTGCCGTCCAGCATGATCTGGTCGTAGGCGACGGCGAAGCCGCCGAGCGCCCCGGTGGGCTCGAATACGATCGTGCCGTTGTTGGTGATCGTCTGTCCGGCGAGGACTGACGTGTCGCGATCCAGCCATGGCATGCCCGTGACCCGCATGGTGCCCTGTATGGACACGTTCGAAAGCGAGCCGCTCGCCATGTCGACGACCCCCGTGCCGCTCGACGAGAGCGTACCGCCCACGACCGGAACGGCGATGCGCACGATGGACTGGTCTTGCGCGCGAATCAGGCCGTCGGCGTTCTTGACCGACCCGTTGCGGATGAGGACGGTGCCGCCGTTGACTGCTTCCACCACCCCGCGGTTGATCAAGACGCTCGCGGAGATGCCGCTCGGCAGACCGATGGCGAGAGTGTCGGCGGCCGTGACGGTGCGCATCACGCCATGGTTCGTGAGCTCGAAGACATGGACGTTGC
>JADZCB010000446.1 GCA_020851775.1 Gammaproteobacteria bacterium | reverse complement strand
GCGAAGCCTGCCATCACCGACGACAAGGGGCGCCTGATCTACATGCACAACAACGGGCTGTTCATCGTCACCACGCCGATCGACGGCAAGCCGGCGACGGGGGCGAATGGCGGCACGATCGGATTCGGCTGCGATTCCGAAGCGCAGGTCAGGGCCTGGCATGCGGCCGGCGTGGCGAATGGCGGTACGGCGATCGAGGATCCGCCGGGTGTGCGTGAAGGGGGCTTCGGCAAGATGTATCTCGCGTACGTGCGCGATCCGGAAGGCAACAAGCTCTGCGCACTGCATCGGATGGGTTGATGTGATCCACGGGGCGATGCGCAGTCGCCCCGTGCCTTCCGCTGCCGCCGCCCGTCCGACTGCCTCAGCCAGCGGCGCCGTCTTCCGCCAGAATGCCGCGGCGGCGCAGAAAGCCGAGGCAGGCCTCAGCCAGCTTCTCCGGCTGTTCCATCATAATCAAGTGCCCCATGCCGCGCGCGATGCCACCTTCGGCGAGGCCACCGGGGATCGCTGCGATCGTATCGAGGACGTCCCGATCGGGGATGTGGTAGTCCGCTTCGCCCTTGTAGAAGAACATCGGCACCTCGATGCGATCGAGGTAGGGTCGGACGTCGTGATCGTTCCACGCATCCATGTCGGCGACACAGGTCGCGTGGTAGGTCGCGCGGTGCTGCCATTTCGATTCGATCACCTTGCGCGCTTCGCAAGGGTAGTACATCGCCGCGGTCGACGCGTTGTCGATCAAGGCCGCAAAGCCCGGGAAACTGTGCGGATCGCTGTAGCCCGACAGAAATGAGATCGAGCCCGTCTTCGCCGCCGATTCGAACGGCATGCCGGCACGGATGCCGTCGGGATGATGACAGGCGAGTTGCAGCGTCATGTCGCCGCCGATGCCGCTGCCGCAGACGACGGGTCGCTCGCCCGGACACACGGTTTCGATGAAGTGCCACACCCACTCGGCGTAATCGCGCATCTTCCGGAACGGCTGCCAGTTCACCGGATAGGATTTCGCATGTCCGGGCAGATCCGGCGCGATCACACGCATGCCCGCCGCGGCCATCAGCGGCATGAAATATTGCCACTGCAGTGAACAGGCCCAGCCCATATGGAGGCAGACGAGTGGGATTCCAGTGCCGCATTCGTCGTAATAGGCGCGCGTGCCGTCGATGATGGCGTAACGGCCGACGATTTCGTGTGTCATCGGAGATCTCCGTCAGTCGAGTTTCAGATCACGCACTGCGGACAGCAGGAGATGCGTCGACTCGTAAAGGCGATTGGCCTGCAGCAGGTTGCCGTCGACCGCGATCTCGCCGCGATCGAGCAGATGCCCGAGGGCGCGCCGGCCATCGCGCAGACTCTGCCAGGTGACGAGCGGCGCGCTGATCGCATAGTCCCAGCCGAGCGGATTGGCCATCGGAAAATACGCCATGTGATCGATGATCCTGCCGCCGTAAAGCTTCATCCAGTAACTGTTGTCGCCGAAGCGCAGCAGCACTTTGACATCGGACCAGCGGCTCGCGGCAGCGAACGCCACGTCGTCGTTGAGGGTGCTCACCAGTCGATCGACGAACGCCTTGCTCGGAAACTCCATCTCGTCCTCCCCATGCCCGCCATGTGCGATCGGTCAATGTCGATCACTGACTGTGTTTGCGGTGGCAAGATCTGTTCGGTTCAACTCTGTGCACGCAACGCCAGAGATCGTAAGTTGGGCTGACGAAGGAAGCCCAACAGGGAGTTGGCACTGCGCGCCGCCGCCCCTCCTTCGCCAGAGATTTGGGCAGTGACGACACATCGTTCTCCGTGTCGAGGCTCCCGCTGGGTGAGTGCCACCCCGAACACCGCGTCACGCGCTCGACGGTTTCACCGCACTGCGCGGCCGGAACGCCGTGACGACGTCGGGCCTCGTTTCGACGTAGGGGCCGCCGATCAGATCCAGACAATACGGTACGGCGGCGAAGATCCCCGGTATGCCGTCCCCGGCGTGCTCACCGCGCACGCCTTCGAGCGTTTCGCGTATCGACTTCGGCTGTCCCGGCAGATTGATGATCAGCGCTTGCTTGCGAATCACCGCGACCTGCCGCGACAGAATGGCGGTCGGCACGAAGCGCAGACTCACCTGGCGCATCTGTTCGCCGAAGCCCGGCATCACCCGATCGCCGACCGCCATCGTCGCTTCGGGGGTCACGTCACGCAGCGCCGGTCCGGTTCCCCCGGTGGTCAGGATCAGGTCGCACGCGGCTTCATCGACCAGTTCAATCAACGTGGCTTCGATCAGCGGCCGCTCGTCGGGGATCAGACGGCGTTCGATCACGAAGGGCGTGATCAGCGCTGCCTGCAACCATTGTTCGAGTGCCGGGATGCCGGCATCCACATACGTGCCACGCGCGGCGCGATCGCTTACCGACACGAGGCCGACGCGCAGTGCACGAACTTCGTCGTTCATGGTCGGGTGTGCGGCCGTCGCCGAAGGACGACCGGCACTGGATTGCAATGCAGATACATGTGACGAGTCTCCAGTCGAATGTTGCGCCTTCGCCAGTCCGTAGATCCCGATCCCGCGCCCGCCGCCGTCATCGTCGCCGCTCCGTGCTGCAATTGCCGTGGCACCATCCGGCACCGTCATCCATCTGCACCAGTTTCGCTTGGCGCGGATTCACGTTCAGCCATTCGGCTTCACGTAACGCAGCAGATGCTGCAGATCCTCCAGGATGTCCCGCCAAGGCGCATCGCCGGCATAGCGCAACACGAGCCGTCCCTGCGGATCGAGAATGAAAAAGCGTGCCGGTGCCGTGTCGGATGGCGGGCTGCCGCGCAACTGGGTGTCGAGCGCGACGAGGGTCTCCCTTGG
>JADZCB010000445.1 GCA_020851775.1 Gammaproteobacteria bacterium | reverse complement strand
AGTTGATCCAGACGGTTCCGGCGCGGATCTGCGCCGCCAGCCGGTGTGCGGCGGACAGGTCGCGGGTCCAGACGCTGGCGGCGAGCCCGTAGACGGTGTCGTTGGCGATCGCCGGCACTTCCTCGACCGAGCGGATCGGGGTCGCGACGACGACCGGGCCGAAGATCTCCTCGCGAACCACGCGAGCGGTCGGCTTCGCGCCGACCAGCACCGTCGGCTCGATGAACGTGCCCGCCGGACCGAGCTGCCGGCCGCCGGTGAGCGCACTCGCCCCTTCGGCCAGGCCCGAGGCGATATAGCCGGCGACGCGGTCGGCCTGCTTGCGGCTGACGACCGGCCCCATCTGGGTCGCCGGATCGAGGCCGTTGCCGAGCCGGATGCCTTTGGCGAAGGCCGCGACGCCCTCGAGCACACGATCGAAGATCTTCTCGTGGACATAGAGCCGCGAGCCGGCGACGCAGACCTGTCCGCTGTTGAAGAAGATCGCATTGGCCGCGCCCGGGATCGCGACCTCGAGGTCCGCATCGTCGAGCACGATCGCCGGCGACTTGCCGCCGAGCTCGAGCGTCAGCTTCTTGAGATTGTCGCGCGCTGCCGCGACGATCAGCTTGCCGACCTCGGTCGAGCCGGTGAAGGCGATCTTGTCGACACCCGGATGCGCAGCGAGCGCCGCGCCGGCCGTCTCGCCGTGGCCAGTGACGAGGTTGAACACGCCCGGCGGGAAACCGGCCTCGAGCATCAGCTCGGCGAGTCGGATCGCCGTCAGCGAGGTGTCTTCGGCGGGCTTCAGCACCATCGTGCAGCCGGCTGCCAGGGCCGGCGCGATCTTCATCGCGGTCAGCACGATCGGCGAATTCCACGGCACGATCGCACCGACCACGCCGATCGGCTCCTTGGCGGTGTAAGCGAAAATCTTCTTGCCGGCGGGCTGGTAGTTGATCGAGGTCGGGATCGTCGTGCCCTCGATGCGCATCGCCTGCCCGGCGAAATAGCGGAACTGCTCGACGGCGCCGGGGATTTCGGCATGGCGGCCAATCCATACCGGTTTGCCCTGATCGAGCGTCTCGATCTCGGCGAGTTCATCGATGTGCTGCTCGATCAGGTCGGCCATTTTCCACAGCAGCCGCGCCCGCTGCACCGGCAGCATGTCGCGCCAGGCACCGGCCTCGAATGCGCGTCGCGCCGCGGCGACCGCACGATCGACGTCGACCGCGTCGCCGGCAGGCACCTGCCCCAGCATCGCGCCGGTGGCGGGGTTCGACGTCTCGAACGTACGGCCGGAAGCGGCTTCGACCCAGGTGTCGTCGATCAACATCCGCCGCGGGGTCTGCGCCAGGAAGCGCCGGGTACCCGCGTGTCGCGGCTCGATCGTTGCGATGTCCAGCGTCATGGGCAGCCTCCATCCGGCGGGATGTGCGTCGCGTGGTTCGCGAGATACCAGCTCGCGATCTCCTCGCGGGTCGCGAACCAGACACCCTCCAGCGACTTCGCGTAACGGAGAAATTCGCGCAGCGCGCGCACGCGATAGGCGCGACCGCTGACGTGCGGGTGCAGGCCGACGTTCATCATCTTGCCGGTTTCGGCCGCTTCCTCGTAGAGCACCGAGAGCTCCTCGATGAGCACGTCGCGGAATTCGTCGGTGGTGTGGTTGCGCCGCGTCAGCAGCGTGAAATCGTTGATCTCGTTGGTGTAGGGCGTCGAGACGATCGGTCCGTGCGGAGTCTGCACGAGATACGGCTGGTCGTCGTTCATGAGGTCGCAATAGAAGATCAGGCCGTGCTCGGCGAGGATGTCGGCCGTGTTCAGCGTGCCGCGCAGCGACGAGGACAGCCAGCCACGCGCCTTGCGGCCGACATGCTGCTCGTAGACTGCGAGCGTGCGCTCGATGACTTCCCGCTCCTTCGCCGGATCGGCGGCGAAGTCGGTCAGCAGCTCGCCCTGCTCGTAGTTGTGCGCGAGGATCTCGCAGCCACGTGCGAGCGCCGCCTCGAGCATCGGCCGGCGGCGCAGCGCCGTCACGGCGTTGATCGTGCACGACGGCCTGACCTTCATCTCGTCGAACGTCTCGAACATGCGGAACACGCCGACGCGCTGCCCGTACTCGCGCCAGGTGAAGTTCGGGAAATCAGGCGTATTGCCCGGGAGTACGTCCGGCAGGATCGGCGGGCCGCCCGCGTAGTATGGCCGGTCGGTGTCCTTGACCAGATCCCAGGTCTCGAGGTTGATCGTGATGATCAGCGCGACGCGCTTGTTGCCCGGCCATTTCAGGGGGCCGCGGTGCGTGATCGGTACGTAGTCGTAGTGCATGGCGCTCGCAAGGTCGGCGAAGGATCGGAGACCGTGCGGCGGCCTGACCCGTGCCACCCGCTCCGGCATGACCCGCATCGCGGGTCGAGCGGCACGGACTATGCCGTCAGACCCGGGGTCGGACCAGCCTCGTGACGCCGCGCTGCGGGTCACGAAACGGCATACCGCGGGATCGCTGCCGCAATCCGTAATGTCCGCAGGCAATGCCCGCGATGCGCTGCCGTGCTGACGATTCATGTTTCACTGGTCGGACAGGCACGTTCCAAGCGATTCATGCGCATAGTCCAATCAACGGCTTGCGGAGCGTTTCAGGTCGGCAGCGGCCGCAGGCCGGCTTTTTGTCCAACAGGCGGACAGCCAAACCGTTGGCTTCACTGTCCGCCACTCGGACCCTTCCCTTTCAATAGTGATGCTGGGAGATTCAACGCCATGGAAAGCACACATCCGATCCGAGCCCTCATCCGCGGCCTCGATGCCCTGACGGTCCTAAACCTGCGCAATGGCGCGACGGTTTCCGAGGTGGCCCAGGAGATCAAGCTGCCGCGCACCACCACCTATCGCATCCTCGAGACGCTGAGCCATGCCGGCTTCGTCTACCGCGACTCGACCGACGACCGCTATCGTCTGACGATCATGGTCCGCGGTCTCTCCGACGGGTACGACGACGAGGCCTGGGTCACGCAGATCGCGCGCCCATACATCTACGAGCTGGGCAAGGACATCGTCTGGCCGGTCGCGATCGCCTCGCTGTCGGGTACCTCGATGATGCTGCGCGAGTCCACCGACCATCGCAGCCCGCTCGCCGTCGAGCGCTTTTCTGCGGGCTTCCGCGTGCCGCTGCTGACCTCCTCGTCCGGTCGCGTCTACCTCGCGTTCTCGCCGCCGACGCAGCGCGACTCGCTGCTCGAGATCCTCGCGCGCTCGAACCGCGAGGAAGACAAGCCGGCGCGCAATCGTCCCGAGGTCATGAAGCTGCTGAACGAAGTGAAGATGCAGGGCTATGCCTCGGCGGTACGCCCGCGACGCGTTTCCGACGAGATCAGCCTGTCGGTGCCGATCCTCATCGACGACCGCGTGCTCGCAGCAGTCATGATCCGCTTTTCCGTTACGGCCGTGCCGCTGAAGCTCGCCGTCGACCGCTTCCTGCCGAAGCTGCGTGATACGGCACAGAAGATCCGCCTGACCTTCCTCGATCAGCAGCGCGAAGCGCCGCAGCAGCAGACGCTGCGTCCCGCGCTGGTCGCCTCGCGCTGAAGCCGCCTGGGCGTGGCACGGTCGCGCGCCGCGCTGCAGCCCCGGGTCGCTGCCTTACGGGCCAGCCGCACTGCAGAGCCCGGGTTGCGTAGCACAGCTCTGCAGGAGAGATGAGAAGCGCCGGGCGGGCCTACCATGGCGCCGTCGTGCGGCGCGTTCCTGCCTTCCCCGCCCTCGACTTGCGCCACCCCCCCAAGCCGCGGGGCTGACGGGATGCGCCGTCCTCGTTATGATGCACCGCCCAACGGCACCATGCCTTTGCGCGCGTATTCATTGATTCTAATTAATTTTCAGCTACTTACATACACTCCTTGAAGTAGCCGCCAAAGGAGCATCGTCCGCGATGAAGCGCATCCTCGTGTCGATCAAGCGGGTCGTCGACTACAACGTCCGCGTCCGCGTCAAACCCGACGGGACCGGCGTGGTCACCGACGGCGTCAAGATGAGCATCAACCCGTTCGACGAGATCGCGCT
>JADZCB010000444.1 GCA_020851775.1 Gammaproteobacteria bacterium | reverse complement strand
GCCCGCGCCCAGCATGGTCTCGATGAGCGCGTAACTCGTTCTCTTATTCGGGATGCGCTCTATTGACGTTTCTGGCAAGTGTGTGAGCGGTCAGGCTGGAGCGATCAAGTTCGATCCGATCAAGCAAAGTCAAACCGTCGCTGTTGCGTTCCCCCGGAAGCTGGACAGTTTTTGAACCGTGTCGGGCGATCGGCCGAGGAACGCGGCCAGCTTGCGAACGGCTCGGATGTAGCCTTCCTGCGTGTGCTCAGCAAACTTGCGCATGCGCATGTCGTCAAGCATGCGTTGGCGCAGCGGCGAGGCCGCGCGGGTGGTCGTGTCCATGGTTGCAGCTCCGTTGATGAGCGAGGCGCGGATTGCCTCGTTCATCAACTTCGCAGAACCGCGGCATCCCGAGCGGTCACGACCTCACCCGGAGCGCCTTCCGCGCGAGCGGTTTAGTCCATCGACCCATCGGCGACATCCGCCGTCTGGCCTGCATTACCGCAAAGCCGCCGCTCGAACCGACACAGATCCAATCCACCAAGATGTCTGGCGCCTTCCCCGCGCGTAGCTCTGGCCTCCAACCTACGGGAACCGAGCTCGGATGCAGCGGGCGAAGGTGCGAAGCATCGATCGACTTCGCCCACACGAGTCGAGGGCTGCACGGTCGTGTGACGCGCGGGCGCAGACGAAAAAGGGTCCACATGATCGACATGTGATCGCGCGCGGATACAGCGATGACGTGCCGATCGTGCCTGAGGACAGCTCCTTACTGGGCCAGTGCTCGATACCACCCCATGCTTCGTCCACCCAGCGGCCGCTGCAGCTGTGCTTCCGCGAACTCCACTGCGTCGCGCAAGCCATCCATGTCGATCCCTGTTTCCAACCCCGACTGACGGGCCAGCAGGACAAGATCTTCGGTCGCCAAATTGCCCGCCGCCCCCGGCGCAAAGGGGCAGCCTCCGACGCCTCCGACGCTGGCATCGAAGCGGCGCACGCCGGCCTCGATGGCGGCCCAGGCGTTGGCCACGCCGAAGCCGCGGGTGTCGTGGAAGTGCATTGCCGTCCTGTCAAGTGGCAGCACGCCCCGCAGGTCGCTCAGCAGGCGTGTCACCTGGCAGGGCGCGGCAGCGCCGATCGTGTCGGCAAGCACGACCTCCTGCGCGCCCGCCTGCAGCATGCGTTCGCAAAGTGACCTCACTGCGATCGGGTCGGTCAGTCCTTCGAACGGACACTCGAACGCAACCGCAATGTACGCACGCGTCGCCAGGCCGGCGCCACGCGCGGCCACGATCGTTTCCTCGCACACGGCGGTCGCCGTCGCGAGGTTCATGTTGATGTTCCTCAGGTTCATCGTTTCGGTCGCCGAAAGCACGACGGCGACTTCGCATGCGCCGGCTTCCTGCGCGCGTGCCAGACCCCTGAGGTTGGGCACCAGCACCGAGGCGCGCAGGGCCGGCAGCGCGGCCTGCACGCCGGCCAGCACCTGCGCGGCATCGGCCATCTGCGGAACGGTCTTGGGGGAGACGAAGCTCGTGACTTCCACGCTGCGCACCC
The DNA here is from genome assembly GCA_020851775.1 of Gammaproteobacteria bacterium. Lineage (GTDB taxonomy): Bacteria > Pseudomonadota > Gammaproteobacteria. The sequence goes on along the minus strand of JADZCB010000444.1, from coordinate 33,160 downwards.
CTGCGGCCGCTAGCCGAAGCACTAGATCGACCTTGGCACCGGCCGGCACGTGCGCGGACTGGTTCTGCAGACCGTCGCGCGGGCTCACATCGGTGATGACGAGTGAATCGGGGTCCATGCTCACAGCTATTCCCGGTACTCGATCCCGCTGTCCACCATGTCGTAGATGTAGCGCCCGGAGGGCCGGTCGATCTCCTCGTTGATGTGGCCCACGAGGCCCGCGGCGCGACTGATCACGGCGATACCCCGCATGATCTCGGGCTTCAGACCGATCTCCAGCAGGATGGCGGCAATGGCGCCGGTGGCGTTGGTGGTGAGGTACTTGGGATAGATCGCGTTGGCGGCGCGTGACAGCTCGCGCAGGGCTGCGATGTAGTTCCCCTTCGCCCCCGCCCTCCCGGCAATCCCTCCGCAGGCCAGCCGCAGTTCGTGTGCCGCGCCAGCAGCCGTTCACGGCCGAGGAGGTGGCGGTGTTCGCCGCGCGCTCGGCCGCACCGGCGGCCACCGTGGTCACCGACGGGGTGTGGTGCTTCGGCGCGGTGCAGATCGTCGGCGCCGACCACGAGCGGGTGGTCACCGGCGGGGGCAAGGCCAGCACCGAACTGCCTCAGTTCAAGGCGATCAACACGTTCCTGGGCAACCTCAAGTGCTCGCTCAGCGGCACCTACCACGTGTTCGACTTCGTCAAGTACGCCCATCGCTACCTTGCCGAGGCTCCAGTACCGGTTCAACCGTCGATTCGATCTGGTTTCCATCCTGTCCAGGCTGCTTCGCGCCGCCTGCCTTTCAATTCCAACCCCGGCTCGCGTCATTCGCGTGGCTGAGGTTGGTCGCTAATCAAGTCATGGATTGTCTCCGTCCGTTTGAATCTGCAGCTTCGTCCGCGCCTGCCACCTCAGCGTTCAGGCGCCACCATGAACCTGGCCTGCAGCGCCTCGATTTCCTCGAAACCAATGAACTTCTTGAACTCACCCATCGTCGCCGCTTCCAGAGGCAGCTTCGCGGTCGTGTGCGTGTTCGCGAGTGCGGCCAGATTCGACCGCAGCGCCGCCGTCACCGTGAGCAGACCCACGAGCGGGAACGTCGCCAAGCCCGCGACCTCGGCGATCTGCTCGGGCCTCAGTTCGGTTTCCAGCCAGCCGAGGATCTGCAGCGACAGCGGCCGGCCGCAGGCCTGGCGCATGCGACGCAAGCCGTCTATCGAGTGGAAGGTGCGGCTGATCGGCTGGATGATGTCGGCACCGGCCTCGGCGTAGGCCTTCGCGCGCTCGATCGCCTCGTGCTCGTCGACGGCATCGGTGCGCGCGACGATCAGCATGTCCGGATCGCGCCGGGCCGCGACCGCAGCACGGATCTTCGCGACGCTCTCGGCCCTCGGCAGGATCTCGATCCGCGCAGCCGCCGCCGGACAGCGCTTGGGCACTTCCTGGTCCTCGAGGATCATCGCGGCGACGCCGGCCTGCTCGAATTCGCGCACGGTGCGCATCACGTTGACGGCGTTGCCGTAGCCGGTGTCGGTGTCGGCCACGACCGGGACGTTCACCGCGTTGACGACGTTGCGCACGATCGAGAGGTTCTCCGTCATCGTGTAGATCTCGACGTCGGGCTGGCCGAGCAGTGACGCGGAGACTGCGAAGCCCGAGGTCATCACGGCGCGGAAGCCCGCTTCTTCGGCAAGCTTGGCGGACAGCGCGTCGTAGACGCCGGCCACCCACACGGTCTGGCCGGCGCGCGCGGCGCCGGCGAACGAGCGGCGGTCGAGTTTCGAGTCAGTCATGGGGGGTCTCCTCGAATCGGTCACGGGCGTGGAGGTAGCCGACGATGCCGCCGGCGTCGAGCATCTGGCGGTCGGCGATCGAGAGCGGCTCGATGGGCAGATGCGCATCGCGCGTCAGGTTGCGCACAAGGCCGGCGTCCCAGTCGACCTCGATCTCGTCCCAGCGCTGGACGAGCCCGAGGATGCCAGGGCAGGTGGCCTGCGGAAATCCCATCGCCACCTCGCCGCGCCAGTAGCCAGGCGAGAAGCTCTCGGCGACGACGCCTGCGATGCCGAGGTGGCGCATCGCGATCATCGGCGGATAGTGCGGGTGGCCATAGCCGAAGTTCGCCGCCCCGACCAGGATGTCGCCCCGTCGCACCCGCTTCGCGAACTCGGCGTCGTACTCCTTCATGCTCGCGGCCGCGAGCTCGGCCGGGTCGCGCAGCTTGATGTTCTTGACGCCGACGATCTGGTCGACGTCGAAGTCGGTCTCCGTGAAGATGAACGCCACCCGGCCGCGGAGGTTCTGCAGGGCCATGGCTTCAGCCTCCGAGGTAGCGGCGCGGATCGGCGATCCGACCCTCGATCGCCGCGGCGGCGACCGCGGCGGCGTTGACAATGTAGATCTCCGAGTCCGGGCTGCCCATGCGGCCGCGCACGTTCAGCGTGCCGGTGGACACCGCGCGCTGGCCGGCCGTCATCACGCCAAGCCGGCCGAAACAGTAGTCGCACGACGGCGACGTGACGAAGGCGCCCGCGGCGATCAGGTCGGTCAGGATGCCTTGTTCCGATGCCTGGCGCATGATGTCCTGGCTCGTCGGCACGACGTGCAGTTGGAAGCCCGGCCGCACCTCGCGGCCCTTCAGCACCTGCGCGGCGGCACGCAGGTCCTCGATGCGACCGGACGCGCACGAGCCGAGGTACCCCACCTGCACTTCGGTGCCGAGGTAGTCAGTGAGGTTGCGCGTGTTGGCCGGGCTCGGCGGCACGACGACGATCGGCTCCAGGTCCGTGACGTCGATCGTGTGGCGCGCCGCGTAGACGGCGTCGGCGTCCGAGGCGACCGGTTCGATCGACTTCCTGGCGCGCGGCCGGGCGTAGGCGAGCGTGAGCTCGTCCGGGTTGATGATCGCGGTGATCGCGCCGGTGAACATCGCCAGCCCGGTGAGCGTCTGGCGCGAGTCGATGCCGAAGCGGGAGATGGTCTCTCCGCCGAGCTCCAGCACCTGGAACCGGCACGCTGACGGCCCCAGCACGCGCACGATGTGGTGGAACACGTCGCGCGCCATCACGCCGGGCGGCGGCGTGCCGACGATCTCGACGCGCGTCGTCTGCGGCACCTTCAGCAGGATGCTGTCCTTGACGAAGGCCTCGAGCAGATGGCGCCGCACGCCGATCGCCAGCGTGCCGAAGGTGCCGAGCTGTGAGATGTGGCCGTCGAAGTGGACGACGAACGCGCCCGGTACCGCGTAGCCGAGTTCGGAGGCGACCTGGTGGCCGATGCCCTTGCGCTCGTGCACCGGCACGCCGTTCTTCGCGCCCCAGTCGCGCGTGTTCTGGTGCAGATCCTCTTCTTGTGGCGTCACTGCCGGGACCATGTGGTCGATGAAGAGGACGAAGCGGTCCGGCTCCTTCACGCGCTCGATGCCGAACTCGTCCTGCATCTGGCGGAAGATCACGTCGGTGTAACCGGGAAAGTCGTACGCGACCACGAAGTCGGGCTTGGCCCGGATCTCATCGCCGGCGCGCACGCCGGGCCTGCCGGCCGCGCGAGCCAGGATCTTCTCTGCGATCGTGAACCCCATCCTTGCCTCCGTGTGCGAAGACTCGGCGTGTCAGCCGAGGTACGCTTCCATCACCTCGGGCGAGTTGCGCAACTCGCTCGGCTTGCCCTGCAGCACGATGCTGCCACGCTTCATGAAGTAGGCGTAGTCGACCACCGACAGCGCGATTGCCGCGTTCTGCTCGACCAGCAGCAGCGATTGCCCCTGGCGGTGCAGTCCGACGATTGCCTCGAACACCTGATCGACGATCGCCGGCGCCAGGCCCATCGAGGGTTCGTCGAGCACCAGCATGTCGGGCCCGGATATCATCGCGCGGCCGATCGCGAGCATCTGTTGCTCACCACCGCTCATCAGCCCGGCGAGCTGGCCGCGCCGCTCCTTCAGCCGCGGGAACAGCTGGAACACACGATCGAGATGTTCGGCCACGCGTCCGCGTCCGGCGTGGGCCGACAGGCGCAGGTTCTCCTCGACCGTCAGCGGCGCGACGACCATCCGGCCCTCGGGAACGTACGCCATCCCCAGGCGCACGACACGGTGCAGCGGTAGCTTCGACAGCTCGACGCCGCGCAGCTTCACCGACCCCTTGATCGGCCGGTGCAACCCCATGATGCTGCGCAGCGTCGTCGACTTGCCGGCACCGTTCGAGCCGAGCACGGCGGCGAACGTGCCCGCCGGGACGTCCAGGCTGACGCCCTCGACCGCCCGGATCGCGCCGTAGCTAGCCGACAGCCCGGAGACCGTCAGCATCGTGTCGCTGCTTGCCAAAATACGCTTCCTGGACGTGGGGATCTCGAATGCATTCGGTCGGCGCGCCCCTGGCGATCAGCCGGCCGAAGTTCATGACGATGACGGAGTCGCAGAAGTCGACGACGAGCTTCATGTTGTGCTCGACCATCAGGATGCTCAGACCCTCGTCGCGCAGCTTGTGCGTGAGCCGGCCGATCTCGGCCGACTCGGCCGGGTTCATGCCGGCGGTCGGCTCGTCGAGCAGCAGCAGCACCGGATCGGCGCCGAGCGCGCGCGCGATCTCGACGCGCCGCTGCTCGCCGTACGACAGCGTCTCGGCGAGCACGTCGGCCGAGTGCGCCATGCCGACGCGGTCCAGCAGGTGCAGCGCCTTCTCGCGGATCGCGCGCATGCGGTGGCGCGCGGCCGGCGTATGAAGGAAGCTCGCCAGCATGGACGTGTCGCGCTTCAGGAACGAGCCGGCGACGACCTGCTCGAGCGCGGTCAGGCCGGAAATCAGGCGCACGTTCTGGTAGGTGCGCGCCAGCCCGAGCGCGCCGATGTGGTGCGGCTTCTGCGCGCTGACGTCGGTGCCGTTCAGCGCGATGCGACCGGAGTCGACGTGCAGCAGCCCGCTGATCAGGTTGATGACCGTCGTCTTGCCGGCGCCGTTCGGGCCCATCAGCCCCGTGACCTGGCCGCGTGGCGCGACGAAGCTCAGCGCGTCGACCGCGGTGACGCCGCCGAACGCCTTCGTCGCGCGATCGAGTTCGAGGATGGGGGTCACGCCCGGATCTTCATTACGCCTGCCGCGGCGGGCGCGGCGCGGCGCAGGCGGACAGCGCGCGGGTCGATCAGCCCGCGTGGCAGGAAGATCATGATCAGCAGCAGCACGACGCCGTTGGCCACTTCCTGCAGCAGGTGCGGCAGAAACGCCTGCATGACGATCGGCAGCGCGGTATAGACGACGGCGCCGACGACTGGACCGAACCAGTGGTACGAGCCGCCGAGCACGGTCGCGGCGATCATCGTGAACGCAATGCCCAGGAAGAAGGTGTCGGGCGAAATGAACTGCAGCAGCATCGCGTACGCCGCGCCGCCGATGCCGCCGACGATGCCACTGATGCCGAACGCGATCAGCTGGATCTGGCGCAGGTCGACGCCCATGCAGGCGGCGACCGACGGATCCTCGCGCAGCACCCGCGACGCGACGCCGAACCACGAGTGGTGCAGCGCGTAGAACGCGAGCACAGTCAGCACGAGGACACCGGTCAGCCAGTCCATCGGCAGCGCGAGCGGCACGCCCAAACCGTTGACACCGCCGGTCAGGGCCGGCGCGTTGAGCGTAACAACGCGTGTGATTAGGACCAGCGCCAGACTGGCCAGCGCCATCCAATGGCTGTTCAGGCGCAGGAACACGGCCGCGACGAGCAGCGAGATCAGGAGCCCGCCGCCCGCCGCCGCGCCGAACACGAATGGGAGTCCGACGCCCTTGACGACGAGCTGGGCGCCGACGAAGCCGCCGACCGCCGCGAACACGACGGTCGAGAAGCTCAGGAAGCCCGCGGCCAGCACCACGTAGGTGCTGAGCGCGAACAGCGAATTGACCATCGCGAACGCGACGGTGCTGCGGTTCGTCGCCCACAGGTCGGACAGGTAGTCCATCAAGCCCTCACAAGGCTGCCCTTGCCGAAGAGACCCTGCGGCTTCACCAGCAGGAACACCAGCAGTAGCGAATAGGTGAATGCGTCCCGCAGCGCCGTCGAGATGTACTGACCGACGAAGACCTCGAGGATGCCGAGAATGACGCCGGCGATCGCCGTGCCGCGCACGTCGGAGTAACCGCCGACGACGACCGCGGCGAAGCCCTTCAGCAGCAGCCCCTGACCCAACGTGAACGACACGTTGGAGGTAAGCACGCCGCCGAGCGTGCCGGCGAGGCCGGAGATCGCCCCCGACAGCGCAGCGGTCAACAGGATGATGGAGCGGCTGTTGACGCCCCCGAGCGCGGCGGCGACCGGGTTCCATCCGACCGCGCGGATCGCTGAGCCGACGGACGAGCGCGTCATCAGTAGGTGCATGCCGACGGCGACGGCGACGAGCACGGCAATCGTGATCAGCTGCATCGCCGGCAGGGGTACCGGCTCGGTCAGGAGCATCTGCCCCGGGTAGCTCGTGGACGGAAAGCTCAGGCTCTGCTGGCCGGTCGCAAAGCCGGCCAGGCTGTCCAGGATCATCCAGAACGCGATGCTGGTGATCAGCGCCCCCAGCATGTCGGCGCCGCGCGTGCGCAACGGCTGGAAGCCGAGCTGGTCGACCGCCACCGCCACCGCCGCCGCGCCGCCCATGCCGGCGAGCATGATGAGCGGGAACGGCGCGCCCATCTTCTCGGCCGCCGCCAGGCCGATGATCGCCGCCCAGCTCGCGTAGCAGCCCTGGGCCGCGTTCAGGATGCCCAGCGTCGCGAACACCAGACCGAAGCCGATGCCGAACAGGCCGCAGAGCGACCCGAGCGCGAGCCCGTTCAGCAACTGGGAGGCGAACAGTTCCATCGCGGTTCAGAGCCGGCTCAGGGCTTCCAGGGCACGATCTTGCCGTCGGGCGACCAGTTGACGAACAGGTTCTTCTTGCTCTCCACCTGGCCGTTGATGAGGGTCACGCCACCGTAGATGTCGTTCTGGATGGTGTCGAACTTGGCCATGGCCTCGGCGAGCTGCTCGCGCGTCGGCTTGCCCGGCAGCGACTTCAGCCCCTGCGCGATCAGCTGGATCGCGGTGAAGCCCTGACCGGCGTATACGTCCGGGTCGGAACCGAACTTTTGCTTGTACGACTTGACGAACGCCTTGCCGGCTTCGCTTTCGGTCAGGTCGGCCGAGAAGTTGACCGAGAACGGCACGCCGGCGAGCGCGGGGCCGATCTTCTTGAACACCGCGATGGGCGACACCGCTTCGTTGGTCGCCATGCGGCCGGTCCAGCCTCGCTGACGCACCGCAGCAATGAAGCTCGAGGCCGGGATCTGCGTCACGTACACCATGATCAGGTCAGGCTTAAGCGCGATGACCTGCGTGGCCTGCGCGGTGAAGTCGGTGTCGGCGCCGAGCGCGGTGACCACGCCGACGGTCTTGCCGCCGGCCGCCTCGAACACTGCTTGGCTAGCCTTGAAGCGCGCCTGGAACGCGTCGTTGTCGGACAGCACGAAGTAGGCGACCGTCTTCGGCTTCAGGACCTCCACTAAGTGCTTCGAGAGCGCGACTTCCTGCGGCCCGGGCAGGCCGGTGACGTTGTAAGCGTAGGGCAACGTCGGCAGTCCCGGCATCGTCGCGCCGTAGAACACCAGCGGCACCTTGTTGGCGATCGCGATCGGCTTCAGCGCGCCGGCGATGCCCGAGAAGATGCAGCAGCTGGTCGCGATGACGTTGCGGTCGGCGACGAGCTGGTTGTAGCCCTGGATGCTCTTCGCCGCATCGCTCCCGCCTTCGCGCTCGACGATCTCGAGCTTGGTATCCTTCCCCATCGCGCCGGTGGCGTTGATCTGCTCGACCGCCAGCTCGGCGCCGCGCGCGTAGGAGACCCCGGCGAATGCGACGACGCCGGTGCGGTCGGCGATGAAGCCGATCTTGTACGTGCCGGCATCCAGCGCCGACGCGGCGGTCGCACCCAACAGTGGCACGAGTGCCGCAGTCAGGCGAAGAAGGGGTTTCGTCAGTCTCAGGGTCATGTTGTCTCCTGGTGGTCGTGTGGCGCGGGAAGCATCTGCGAGCGGGCTGCCACGGCCCTACTGCATCGGTGAAAAGCGCGTCGGCTTCAGCAGGATCGACTCGGTTTCGGCGAGCATCGCGTCCGGTGCGTCGGCATCCGGCCGATCGACGCTGGGCACGTGGCGGCGGGCGCGGTCGTCTAGCCAGTCGTCGGCGCGGCGATGGCTGATCAGCTGCACGACTTCATTGGGCTGCGGCGCGATACCGGTCCACAGCCCGACGATCTGCGCGGTCGGTTGCGTCTCGCCGATCGCGTCGAGCCACGGCCGGGCCCGGCCCGGCCGGGCGCGATGCAGGCGCAGCTCGAACAGACCTCCCGGCTCCGGCACATGGATCGGGCGGACCGGGTCGAGGAAGCGCACGTCCTGGCGCTGCAGCAGCGGCAGCACGGCGCCGCCGTACTCCTGGGTCCAGCGGTCGTTCTTCAGCAGCTGGCTGCGTAGCCGCGCACGTTCATCCAGGCTCGCGTAGCTCCACAGATGCCACACCTGGTCGATGCGGGCGCTCTGCGCGATCCAGTAGCCATGACAGGTGCCGTAGTCGTCGCGCCGCACCGGGCGGCCGACCGTCTCTGCCAGGTGCAGGTAGGTGGGCAGCGCGCCGGGGTGGAATGAATAGGTTCGCATCTCGAAGACCACGTTCCTTCCTTCGTCGAAGGCACTGTGCGGATCGACGGCTCTAAAACACCGTTTGACGACAACTGTATCCAATCAGGCCAACTCAACCATGCGGGCTTGTACTTATCTCCTGCGAGCTCCCTTCGAGTTTCCTCTTTTTTGTATCCAATCATTGACTCTGGATCCATCTCATGCAACGCTCCCGCCCGTGCTCCGTCGATCCGTCGGAGGCAGTTGTCAGGCAGGTACTTCCCTTGGGGGTTCGATGAACTTCGATTGCGCCGGGCGTCGCGTCCTCGTCAGTGCGGGCGCCTCCGGCATTGGCGCCGAGATCGCCCGCGCGCTCGCCGAGGCAGGCGCGCACGTGCAGGTCTGCGACATCAACGCCGACAGGCTCGCCACGTTCGCGGCCGAGCGCCCCGAGATCGGAACCGCGCTCTGCGACGTCAGCGACGAGGGCGCCGTGGCCCGCATGGTCGACGCGGCCGCGGAGCGCCTCGGCGGCCTCGACGCCCTGGTCAACAACGCAGGCATCTCGGGCCCGACCGCGCCCATCGAGGCCACCGACAGCGTCGCTTGGATGCGCACCTACGACGTCAATGTCCACGGCACGTTTTTTTGCACCCGCGCCGCCGTGCCGCACCTGCGGCGCGCCGGCGGCGGCTCGATCGTGAACCTGTCGTCGGTCGCCGGCCGGCTGGGCTTCCCGCTGCGCTCGGCCTACGTCGGCTCCAAGTGGGCCGTCATCGGGCTGACGAAGACCTGGGCGATGGAACTCGGCCCGGCCGACATCCGCGTGAACGCGATCCTGCCCGGGCTCGTCGACGGGCCGCGCATCCGCTCGGTGATCCAGGCTCGCGCCGCAGCGACCGGCAAGAGCGAAGCCGACGTCGAGGCCGGCTTCCTCGCCGACATCTCGCTGCGCCGCACCGTCAAGCCTCGGGAGATCGCCGCTCTGGCGATCTATCTGCTGTCGCCGCAAGGTCGCAGCGTCAGCGGCCAAACGATCAGCCTGGACGGCAACTTCGAGGTGATTCGCTGATGGACGATCTCCGAAGCCACGGCGCCCCGCCCGACCCCGAGCGCGATGCGGCAAGCGACGCCGAGTCGCTCGTCTATCGCAGCGTGCGCAAGCGCATCATCAGCGGCGAATATCCCGGCGGCACACACCTGTCGACCGAATCCCTCGCCGCGTCGCTCGGCGTCAGCCGAACGCCGGTGCGCGAGGCGCTGCGCCGCCTGCAGGTCGAGGGGCTGGTCGAGCAGCACGCCAACCGCGGTGCGTTCGTCGCCTCCTGGACGCGCGACGATGTCGACGAGGTGTTCAACCTGCGCGTGCTGCTCGAGAGCCACGCCTGCGAGCATGCGGCGCAGCGCATCGGGCCCGACGCGATCGCGCGCCTGCGCGAGCTCGCGCACCAGATGGAAGACGCGGCCGCGAACCCCGCGGCGGGGCGGGTGGACGCCCTGACGACGCTGAACGACGCGTTCCACCGCCTGATCCTGGAGGAGTGCGGCCAGCCGCGGCTGACGCACATCCTGCACAGGCTGGTGGACATGTCGATGGTGATGCGGACCTTCGCGACCTACAGCAAGGAAGAGCTGCTTCGCAGCATGGAGCACCACCGGGAGCTCGTCGCCGCGTTCGAGAACCACGACGCGACCTGGGCCGGCTCCGTGATGCGCAGCCATCTGTGCGCGGCCCACCGGGTGACGCTGCGTTCGCAGTTCATCGCCGACGGCTCGCGCCACGAGGCGGCGGAGCCGGCGGGCACGAAGGCCGCGCCGGGCAAGACGCGCGCCAAGTCGGGCGCCCCCGCGACTCGCACAAGGAGGCGATGAACGATGGCCAAGTGGATCCGCTCGGCGGAACACATCGCGTTCGCGGTACGCGACAAGATCGCCCGCATCACGCTGAACCGCCCGGCCAAGCGCAACGCGCTGCACGAGCCGATGATGCGCGAGCTGCACGACGCGATGCTCGAGGCCGACGATCTCGTCGACGTCAATGTCATCGTGCTCGACGGGGCGGGCAAGGACTTCTGCGCAGGCTACGACTTCTCCAACGTCTACGGCGGCGGCGATTCGGCCGAGGCGACGGCGGAGAGGGCCCGCTACCGCTCGGTCGGCGACACGCTCGACGACGACGCCTGGCAGCTGGAACGCACGCAGGCGCTGACGACTGTGCTGTTCGACGTCCACAAGCCGATCATCTGCAAGGTCCACGGGAACTGCCTGGCCGGCGGCACGGACCTCGCGCTGATGTGCGACCTGGTCGTCGCCGCCGACGACGCGCGCATCGGATTCCCCGCCACGCGCGCGAACGGCACGGCGCCGAATAACATGTGGTTTTATCACGTAGGTCCGCAGTGGGCCAAGCGCCTGCTGCTGAGTGGCGACTGCGTCTGGGGCCGCGACGCCGCGCGCATCGGGCTCGTGATGGACGCGGTGCCGGCAGACCGGCTCGACGACGTCGTCGACGAACTTGCGCTGCGCCTGACCCACGTCGACCACGAACTGCTGACGACGCAGAAGCGCATCGTCAACGTCGCCATGGAACTCGCCGGTGCGCGGTCGCTGCAGCGCATGGCGGTCGAGATGAACGCACGCTCGCACACCGCCAACGGCCCGCGCCGTGCGCAGTTCGCCGCCGACCTTGCACAGCACGGTCTGAAGGAAGCGTTGCGCAACCGGGATGCGCCGTTCGGCGACGGCATGGTCAGGCTGCATGCTGCCGGCGGCGCGGCGGCAGGGGGCCGCGAGTGAAGCCGTCCTCACCGGCGGAGACGGCTCCGCCGGGAGTCGCCTGGCGCAGCATCCCCCACCTGCTGGAGGACGCCTCGCGCCGCCACGGCGCGGCACCGGCGGTCGTCGACGGCGCGGACTGGCTGAGCTACGCCGAACTCGCCGATCGTGTGCTGCAAGCCGCGCGCGGGCTGGTCGCGCGCGGCATCGAACCCGGTGACCGCGTCGCCATCTGGGCGCCGAACAGCTGGAAGTGGATCGTCGCCGCGGTCGCGGCGCAGAGCGTCGGCGCGGCGATCGTGCCGCTGAACACCCGCTTCCGTGTCGACGAGGTGCGATACATCGTCGGCCGCGCGCACCCGAAGCTCGCCTTCGTGCAAGGTCGCTTCCTCGACCAAGACTACGTGGCGATGCTCGAACAGGCGTGCGGCGACGCCCCGGTCGGCATCGTCACGTTCGACGACGTGCCGGTCGCGCGCGGCGGTTCGTGGGACCGGCTGCTCGAGGACGGCGCGACGGTCGCACCCGGGCGCGTCGCCGCGCTGACCCTCGCCGTCGGCCCCGACGACGTCTCCGACATCATGTTCACCTCCGGAACGACCGGCCATCCGCGCGGCGTCGTCGGCCGCCACGGGCAGAACCTGCGCGCCTTCCACGACTTCGGCGCGCTCGGCGGGCTGCGGCCCGGCGACCGCATGCTGGGCGTCAACCCGTTCTTCCACGCGCTCGGCTACAAGCTCGGCTGGCTGCTGTCGATGATGTTCGGCGCCGCCATCTATCCGATGGCGGTGTTCGATCCCGAGCGGGTGCTCTCGCTGGTCGCCCGCGAGCGGCTCACGATCCTGCCCGGCCCGCCGACCATCTACCTCGCGCTACTGGCACGTCCCGAGCGGCCGACCCTCGACCTGCGCTCGCTGCGCATCTGCATCACCGGCGCAACCACACTGCCCCCCGCACTGATCGACCGCATCCGCACCGAGTTCGGCTTCGAGACCATCCTGACCGGGTACGGCCTGACGGAATGCTCGGGCCTGGCGACGATGACCCGCCCGGGCGACGGTACGACGACGCTGTGCGAAACCAGCGGCCGTGCGGTGCCGGGCGTCGAGGTCGCGATCTTTGGGCCGGACGGAACGCCGGTACCCGCCGGCACGACCGGCGAGATCCGGGTGCGCGGCTACAACGTGATGGACGCCTACTTCGAGGAGCCGGAGGCGACCGCACGCACGCTGACCCCCGACGGCTGGCTGCTGACAGGCGACCTGGGTGCGCTGGACGCGCGCGGCAATCTCAGCATCGTCGGTCGTCTGAAGGACATGTACATCGTCGGTGGCTTCAACGCCTACCCGGCGGAGATCGAGAACATGCTGATGCGGCACGAGGCGATCGCCGAGGTGTCCGTCATCGGCATGCCCGACGAGCGCCTCGGCGAGGTTGGCCTGGCCTTCGTCGTCGCGCGTGGCGCGCCGCCTGCCGAAGCCGAGCTGATCGCCTGGGCGCGCGAGCGCATGGCGAACTACAAGGTGCCACGCGCCGTCCGTTTTGTCGACCAGCTGCCGCGCAATGCGAGCGGCAAGGTCCTGAAGACCCGGCTGCGCGAGATCGCCCGCGAGGCGTGATCACGCGAGGCTCATCCACCCGACCCGGAGACCCCCATGAACGATCCCAAGATGTCACCGAGCGACGTGCTGATCGTGTTCGCCGACCTGCAGGCCGGCATTATCGATCTCGACCTTACGATCGACAAGGACGACCTGCGCCGCGGCGTGCGCGGCCTGGTCAAGCTCGCGAAGACGCTGAACCTGCCGGTAATCCTGTCGGTGCTGCCCGACCACGGCGGCGGGCCGGCACGGCTGATTCCCGAACTGGCCGCGATCGACGCGAAGCCGCTGCAGCGCACGACACCGGACTCGTGGGCTAACGCCGGGATCCGCGAAGCGATCGAGCGCACGGGTCGCAAGACGATCCTCGTTTCGGGCATTGCGACCGAGATCGCCGTTCAGCTGCTGAGCCTGTCCGCAACCGCGAACGGGTACCGCGTGCTGGTCGTGGAGGATGCCTGCGGCGGCCTGAGCGCACGCTCGGAAGATGCGGCCCTGCGCCGGCTAGTCGCCGCCGGCGTGACGACGACGTCGGTCGTCGCGCTCGCCGGCGAACTCGCAGGCGACTTCAGCCAGCCGAGCGGCGGCACGGTGATCAGCGTCGTCTACGACATGGTGGCGCGCTGAGCCTGGCCGGAGTGATGGACGGTTCGATGACCGAGTTCGCCGACGACCCGCAGACGTTCCGCGCGCAGATCCGCGCCTGGCTTGAGCGCCACTGCCCGCCCGAGATGCGCTCGCCGGCACACGGCGAAGACGACATCTGCTGGGGCGGAAGGCGCTGGACGTTCAGGTCCGACGCGCAGCGCCAGTGGCTCAACGCCGCGGCCGCCGAAGGCCTGACCGTCCCCGGCTGGCCGCGCGCCTATGGCGGTGCCGGGATGTCGTCGGCGCAGGTCCAGGTGTTCGACGACGAGATGGAACGCATCGGCGCACGATCGCCGCTGGAGAGCTTCGGCATCTGGATGCTCGGCCCGGCGCTGCTGAAGTTCGGCACCGACGAACAGAAGCGAAGGTACCTGCCGCCGATCGCCCGCGGCGAGATCCGCTGGTGCCAGGGCTACTCCGAGCCGGACGCTGGCTCCGACCTGGTGGCGCTGCGCACACGCGCGGAAGACCGCGGCGACCGCTACGTCGTCAACGGCCAGAAGATCTGGACTAGCTACGCCGATCAGGCCGACTGGATCTTCTGCCTCGTGCGCACGGATGCCACAGCGCCGAAACACCGCGGCCTCTCGTTCGTCGTGTTCGACATGCACACCCCAGGCGTCACGACCCGGCCGATCAAGCTGATCTCGGGCAAGTCGCCGTTTTGCGAGACGTTCTTCGAGAACGTCGAGGTGCCGAAGGCGAACCTGATCGGCGCCGAGAACGGCGGCTGGACGGTCGCGAAGTACCTGCTGACGCAGGAGCGCGAGATGATCGCCGGCCGCGCCCGCGGACTGCACGACGGGCGGCCGCTATGGCAGGTGGTGCAGGAGCTCGCCGGCGACGCCAAAGGGCGCATCGTCGACCCGATCCTGCGCGATCGCGTGGCGCGGGCCGAGATCGACGCACTCGCCTTGACGGCGACGATCGAGCGCTATGTCGAGGACGCCGCGCACGGCCACGAGATCGGCGACCGCTCGTCGATCCTGAAGTACTGCAACGCCGAGCTGAACCAGCGCCGCCAGACGCTGATCCTGGAGGCGTCCGGCGCCGACGGCCTGCGCTGGGACTTCGTGCGCAGCGATGGTGGCGAGGTTGCGCCGGCGTGGCTGCGCGCGAAGGCGAACTCGATCGAGGGTGGCACGGCCGAGGTGATGCTGAACATCGTCGCCAAGCGGCTGCTCGACCTGCCGGCCGAGTGAGAAGGGACTCCATGCTGGCCTACACCGACGACGAAGTGATGCTGGCACGCAGTGCCGACGACTTCCTCGCGAGATTTGCGTCGACGAAGCATTTGCGTCGCTTGCGCGACGGGCGCGACGACACCGGCTTCGACCGTGGTGTCTGGCACGAGATGGCTCGTCTGGGGTACGCCGGGGTGCTCGTCGACGAAGCGCATGGCGGGTCGGCGTTCGGTCACGTCGGCGCAGGGCTGTTGTGCGCCAGCTTCGGACGGCACCTGTCGACCTCGCCGTTCCTGTCGAGCGCCGTCCTGGGCGCGACCGCGTTGCGCTCGGCGCTGGCGAGCGCGCAGCGGTGCTGGCTCCCTCGCATTGCGGAGGGAGAGGCGATCGTGGCGCTGGCTGTCGACGAGGGGCGCCGCCACGCCCCGGCCTCGACCGCGCTCTCGGCCGAGCGCAGCGGTGAGGTTCACGTGCTGCGCGGCGAGAAGACGCTCGTCGTCGACGGGCACGTCGCCGACGCGTTCGTTGTGCTGGCGCGCACGTCGGGAAGGCCAGGCGACGCTGCGGGACTGAGCCTGTTCCTTGTCGAGGCCGATCGGCCGGGCGTCTCGGTCCGGCGCCAGGACATGATCGACAGCCGCAACGCCGCTCGCGTGACCTTCGACGGCGTGCGCGTCGCGACCGACACCGCGATCGGTCCGGTCGACGGCGCCGGGCCGATCATCGACGACGTGCTCGACGCCGGCCGCATCGCGCTCGCGGCCGAACTCGTCGGCATCGCGCGCGAGGCATTCGAGCGCACCGTGACGTACCTCAAGCGGCGCCGCCAGTTCGGCCACGCGATCGGCAGTTTTCAGGCGCTGCAGCACCGCGCGGCGCAACTGCACGGCCAGATCGAGCTCGCGCAGTCGACGGTCGTGAAGGCGGCGCGCCTGCGCGACCTCGGCGACCCGCGTGCTGCTCTGTTCGCATCGGTCGCCAAGGCCAAGGCCGGCGACGCGGCCGAACGGGCGACCGACGAGGCGGTGCAGATGCACGGTGGCATCGGCATGACGGACGAACTCGACGTCGGCCTGTACCTGAAGCGCGCGCGCGTGGCCGGGACACTCCTCGGCGACCGGCACCTGCACGCCGACCGCGTGGCGACGCTCCTCGGCTTCTGACGCGAACCTCCGACGCAAGACTGAACATGCTCCCGATCGAAACCCGCTGGATTCACGTCGCCTTCGAGGAACAGACTCGCTACACCGAGACCTATGGCTTCGTCGGCAGTCAGGGCACGATCAACCTCGAAGGCGTGCTGATTCGTCCGGCGGGCGACACCGGCCGCGACGGCACGCTGTTCCTGATGATGCACCCGAGCACGACCTTGCAGCTGCTCCCGCTGCCGTCGGCACTCGCGGCCGCCGGACACCACGTGCTGTGCATGGGCAGCCGCTACGTGAAGAACGATGCGCCGCTGATCTTCGAGAAGGTCGCGCTCGACCTCGGCGCCTGCATCCGCCACGCCCGGGAGCGGCTCGGGTATCGCAAGGTCGTGCTGCTCGGTTGGTCCGGCGGCGGGTCGCTAGTACTGTTCTACCAGTCGCAGGCCGAGCGGCCGACGATCCGCGCGACCCCGGCAGGGGACGCGGTGGACCTCGTCGCCGCGAGGCTGCCCATCGCCGACGGCCTCGTCGTCGAGGCGGCCCATCTGTCGCGGGCGCGCACGCTTTGCGACTGGATCGACCCGTCGGTACGCGACGAAGCGAACCCCGACGACCGTGACCCCGAGTTCGACCTCTACTCACCCGCGCTGCCAGTGCGTCCGCCCTACCCTGCTGATTGGCTGCGGGCCTACCGCGCGGCCCAGGAGCAGCGCGTGCGGCGCGTCACCACCCGCGTGCGCGAAACGCTGCACATGCTGCGGGAGCGTGGCGGCGCCGAGCTCGAACGCGGCTTCGTCGTGCACCGCACGCTAGCCGAACCGCGCTTCCTCGACGCGAGCATCGAGCCGAACGATCGGCCGATCGGTACCTGCTATCTGGGCGTGCCCGAGACCGCCAACAGCGGTCCGGTGGGCCTGGCCCGCTTCTGCACGCTGCGCTCGTGGCTGTCCCAATGGTCGATCGACGATTCTCGCGCCGACAGCGAGGCATGTGCCGCGCAGATCGACGTGCCGCTGCTCGCGATCGAGCACAGCGCCGACGACGCCGTGCCCCAGCCCGACATTGGCCGCATCTTCCGCGCCTGCGCGAGTGCGGACCGCGAAATGCTCGTGATCCGCGGTGCGAACCATTACTTCAAGGGTCAGCCCGAGCTGCTCGACGAGGCGGTGCAGCGCATCGCCTCGTGGTCTCGGACGCGCTTCGGAGCCGTGGCATGAGCGTTGTGTCCACACGTCCGCTCGACGGAATCCGCGTCGTCGAACTCGGTAGCCTGATCGCAGGGCCGTTCGCCGGCAAGACGCTGGCCGACTTCGGTGCGGAGGTGATCAAGATCGAGCCGCCCGTCGGCGGCGACCCGCTGCGCGGGTGGCGCGCTCCGGAAGGAGAGACGGCCGTCTGGTGGCACGTCCAGTCGCGCGACAAGAAGTCGGTTGCCGTCGACCTGCACCAGGCCGACGGGCAGAACCTGGTGCGCCGCCTGGCGGCCCGCGCCGACATCGTCATCGAGAACTTCCGTCCCTGCACGATGGAAGGGTGGAACCTGGGATACGAACAACTCGCAGCGCTCAACCCCGGCTTGATCATGCTGCGCATCTCCGGCTACGGGCAGACCGGCCCGCTGCGCGACCTGCCCGGTTTCGGTGTCATCGCCGAGGCGATGGGAGGGTTGCGGCACATCACCGGCACGCCCGGCGAGCCGCCGGTGCGGCCTGCGATCAGCATCGGCGATTCGCTGTCGGCGCTGCACGGTGTAATCGGCGTGCTCCTCGCGCTGTACCATCGCGCGACGCGCGGAGGCCAGGGACAGATGATCGACGTCGCGCTGTTCGAGTCGGTCTTCAACATGATGGAAGGCGCGGTCGCCGAGTACGATCGCTACGGCCTGCAGCGCGAACCCGCCGGCAGCGCGCTGCCCGGCGTCGCGCCGACCAACGCCTACCGCTGCGCAGACGGCCGCTACGTGCTGATCGCGGGTAACGGCGACAGCATCTTCAAGCGATTGATGCGCTTGATCGGGCGCGACGACCTCGGCGGCGACCGGAGCGTCGCGACGAACGCCGGCCGAGTGAAACGGATGGCCGAGATCGACGAGGCGATCGGCGAATGGACACGACGCCAGACTCTCGACGATGCGTTGCGCGCACTCGCCGATGTAAGGGTGCCGGCAGGCAAGCCGTACACGACAAGGGACATCGTCGAGGACGCACACTACCGCGCTCGTGACATGCTGCGGCGGCTCGAACTGCCCGACGGCAGCGCCTTGACGGTGCCTGGGGTCGTGCCCAAGTTGAGCGCAACACCAGGCAACTTTTCTGGCGGCGGACCCATGCTCGGCGCGGACACCGACTCGGTGCTTCAGGAGATCGGTGTGACAGCCGAGGAGTTGCGCGCGTTGCACGCGCGCGGCGTGATCGCATGATGGCGCATCGAAGCCTCATGATCGACCATCATGGCGGACGCGTGATCCGGCACGAACGCGTCAAGTACGCGTGCCCGTGCTGCGACGGCGCGATGCGCCTGGGGGCGCGGCCGCCGCAGGTGATCCCCAAGGGCCTGTACACCGAGGCGGCGATGGCCTGGATCATCACGTCGAAATACCTGGACGCGCTGCCGCTGTACCGGTAAGCCGCGCTGCTCAGCCGCTTCGGTGGCAGCGACACCTCGCGCAACACGCTGGCTGCCAGCGTCGTGCGCATCGGCCAGGCGGTGCAGCCGGTGATCAACCTGCTGCGCGACGCGATGCTGGACGCGCCGAGGGGTTAAGTCGATTCGCTTAAGGGGTCGCCACACTATCCCCCATAGCTGCACTACTCGGCCCGATCGAGTAGTGCAGCCGGGCGGTGGCGCTGGCGGGTTAAGTTGAACCCGATCAAGGAGATGCGCCAGCATGACGCGTATTTGGGGGCAGGCATCGGTTGGTTGCGAGCCCAGGGTTAACCCCACATTCGGAAGTTGCGTGCGGATCCGGGTGCGCGCCAATTCGAGCGACAGTGTTCCTGTTCTCCGCCAGCACCGGCTTGAAGGTGTCTTCAATTGCGAATGAAGACGTTGAAACATAGACTGACTCAGGAATTGCTTGTCGCGTAGCGGTGCCGCGAGCACGCCAGCGAAGGATTGCGATGGATACGACCACACACTTCGGCGGCCTGAATTCGCGTTCCTTCCGAACTGCCCATGCACGCTAGTGCCACAGCCAAGAGTCCGCCGCGCATCGTTCTCAGCGGCCAAGCTCTGCAGAAGTCGTTCGGCGGTGTGCGCGCCGTCTCGGGCATGAGCCTCACGTTGCGAGAAGGATCGATCACGGGTCTGATCGGACCCAACGGGGCGGGAAAGTCCACTTTGTTCCATCTGTTGAGCGGCGTGATCCGTCCGGACTCCGGTCGCGTCGAACTGTTCGGTGACAACATTACGGCGCTGCCCACCCATGAGCGCGCACAGCGCGGCATGGTACGCAGCTTCCAACTCGCGCGGGAGTTCGGCCCGCTCACGGTACTGGAGAACCTGCTGCTCGCCCCGCAGAACCAGTGCGGCGAGCGACTACTGCCGTTGTTTTTCGGCCCGGCGAAGGTGAGGGCCGAGCAAGAAGGTCTTTACCGGCGCGCGGTGGAGGTCCTTGCGCTCTCACGCCTCACGGCCTTGCGCAACGAGTACGCGGCAAATCTGTCAGGCGGGCAGAAGAAACTGCTTGAGCTTGGTCGCGCGCTAATGACAGATTGCCCCGTGATCCTGCTCGACGAACCCGGCGCCGGCGTGAACCCAGCCTTGATGGGACTGCTCACCGAAATGATTCGTCGGCTCAACGCCGAGTATGGGAAGACGTTCCTGATCATCGAACACGACATGGACTTCATTGCACGTCTGTGCGACCCGGTCATCGTGATGACTGAAGGTCGGCACCTGATGGAAGCGTCGTTCGATGAGATCCGTAGAGACCCCGCAGTCATCGAAGCCTATCTCGGGAGGGCTGCGGCGCATGTCTAACGTCTTCTTCCGCGCCGAGGGCGTGTATTCGGGCTACGGCCGCGGTGACATCGTCAGCGATGTCAGCGTTGCGGTCGAGTCCGGCAGCATTATGACGATCATTGGGCCGAACGGAGCTGGCAAGTCAACCTTCATTAAGACCTTGGCTGGTGTCGTTCAACGTCGGGTCGGGAAGATCCTAATCAATGGTCGCGATGTCGGCGGCCTGCCACCCAGTGAGGTTTCGCGCCATGCCATCGCCTATGTGCCTCAAGAGCACAACGTCTTCCGTTCGCTGAGTGTGCTCGAGAACCTCGAGATGGGCGCCTGGATCGAGCCGCGCAAGTTCAAGCCACGCCTGGAGAGCGTGCTGGAGCTTTTCCCGGCGCTACGCAAGCTCAGAACGGTAAGAGCCGGCAACCTCTCCGGGGGGCAGCGCCAGATGGTTGCCTTCGGCATGGCCCTCATGGTCGAGCCGAAGTTGCTGCTCCTCGACGAGCCGTCGGCGGGCCTCTCTCCCGCAATGGCGGAGCAAATGTTCGAGGCGATCCGGGAAGTCCGGGAGCGCGGTATCGCGATTCTGATGGTCGAGCAGAACGCGATGCGGGCCTTGCAAATATCGAACTTCGGCACCGTCATGTCTGCGGGGCAGGTTGCGATGACGGGGCCCGCGTCCGAGATCTTGAGCAACCGGGAAGTGGCGGAGCTTTACCTGGGTACGCGAGCATGATGGGACAGATGATTGTCAACGGCGTCGTCACCGCCGCCTTGATCGCGCCTCCCGCGGTCGCGTTCTCGATGCTGTTCGGCATCTTGCGTTTCCCGAACTTCGCGATCGGGGGCTACATCACGGTCGGGGTCTTCACCGGGTACGCCGCCAACGTGCTTTTCGGCCTGCCGCTCTGGGCCGCCTCGCTTGCCGCCATGCTCGCGGGTGCAGCCGTCGTCTGGGCCAGCGATCGGATCATCTTCCGGCCGATGCGCACCAGTTCACCGGTGACGCTGCTCGTGGTTTCGATTGCACTGACTTTCGTGCTTGAGCACACTGTGCGCTTGGTCTTCGGCGCCGACGTGAGGGGCTTCGACCTGCCACTTGAGCGTCCACTCGTCTTTGGCGGGATGCACATCACGCGTCCGCAACTCTATCTGATGGGCGCGTCGCTATTGGTCGTCATCGTCACTCACTTTCTGCTGACGCGCACCCGCATCGGAAAGGCGATGCGCGCAATGGCCGACAACTCGCAACTTGCCGAGGTTCGTGGTATCCGCTCGGTGCTGGTTCGCGTGATGGTCACGCTCTACTGCGGAGCGCTACTCGGGCTGAGCGGTGTCTCAGCCGGGCTGGATCTAGTGATAGAGCCGCTTCTCGGTTGGGGCCTGACCATTCCAATCATCGCGGCGGCCATTCTGGGCGGCATTGGTTCAGTGTACGGGGCGATGCTCGGTGCGGTTCTAGTTGGGCTGGCCGAGGAGTTCGCCACTTTGATCCTGCCCAGCTCGTACAAGATCGGCGTCGGCTTCGCGATGATCACAATCTTGCTGTTGCTGCGCCCGTACGGCCTACTCGGCCAACCCGAGATCAAGAAATAGGGGTTGCCCGATGCTTGCGTACTTCGTCGCCATGGCCACCTATGCCGGGTTCTTCATGATTCTGGCGCAAGGTCTCAACCTGCAATGGGGCATGACCGGGATGGTGAACTTCGGCGTCGCCGGCTTCTACGCACTGGGTGCATACAGTGGGGCGATTCTGTCGACCCGCATCGGAATCGCACCAGAGCTCGCGATCGCACTCGCCGGCGTAGCCGCTGGTGTCGCAGGCCTCGTCGTCAGCCTTCTCACTATGCGGCTGCGAGAAGACTATTTCGCGATCGTCACCCTGGGCTTCGGCGAGATCGTGCGGCTCTTCGCGCTCAACGAAGACTGGCTGACCGAGGGTCCCAGGGGGCTGAGAATTCCGGCGCGCCCCTTCGACTTTGGTCTAAGCAACGCGGTTTACTCGCTTGTCTATCTCGGCGTCGTGGCGCTGGTCGTGCTGGTGATCTATGCCATCTGCGAACGGATTCGGTCTGGCCCGTACGGTCGCACACTCCGAGCGATCCGCGAAGACGACGTGGTGGCCGGCGTACTCGGCAAGAACGTGCTGCGCTTTCGCGTTCAGGCATTCGTCCTGGGCTCGGTCTTCATGGGGGTCGCTGGAGCGCTGTTCGCTCACTACATCCAGAACATCAGCCCCGACACCTTCATGCCGATGATTGCCATCTTTATCTGGATGTCGGTGATCGTCGGCGGTTACGGCAACAACAAGGGGCTGTTGCTGGGTGCGGGCATCGTGATATTCATTCTCGAAGGTTCGCGTTTCCTCGGAGACTTTACCTCGATCGTGACCTCGCAGCAGCTCTCGTCGATTCGCATCATCCTGATCGGAATCATCCTGATGGCCGTGCTGCGCTTTAGGCCGCGTGGGTTGATTCCTGAACCCAAGTTCATGTCCGAGTTCGAGAAGACTTCTTGACAAAGCCACACCTACCCGTCCTCACTTACAGAAGGAGACTAGATCATGCAAACCCTGATTTCCCGCCGTCGCGTGGTTACCGGATCAACTGCGGCCATGCTTGGCACGGCCTTCGTCCCACGCTTCGCGTACGCGAGTGACCCGATAAACATCGGATCTCTGACACCGAATACCGGTGGAGGTGCGCCCTATGGTGGGAACATGGCCGCGGCCATCAAACGCACGGTCGACCAGATCAACGCCGCGGGTGGCGTGCTGAATCGCCAGATCAAGCTGACACAGGAAGATGGCGAAACCAATCCCGAGACTGCGACACGCGCCGCCGACAAACTGATCAACGTGAATCAGGTTATAGCGATTCTCGGCACTTGGGCGTCGTCAGTGACCCTGGGAATCATGCCCAAGTGCCAGAGCGCGAACGTGATCCAGATGTGTGTCTCGTCGTCGAGCGACATTCCGCTCCGTGACACCAAGGGCCTTGTGTTCAACTTTCAAATTCTGAATCCAGTATGGGGCCGAGCTCTGGGGCAACTTGCGCTCGAGCGTGGCTACAAGCGCTTCAAGCTAATGGCGCTAAACAACGACTTCACAAAATCCATACTCGACGGGTTCGTCGACGCAGTCGGCGCCGGCCGACTGCTCGAAAAGCCGTTCTACTACAACGCCAACCAAGCCTCGTATAAATCCGAGGTCTCGCATCTGCTAGAGGGAAATCCTGACGCAGTCTTCATTCCGGGGTATGTCACCGACTTCACCGCGATCTACAAGGACATATATCGTTCCGGGTACAAGGGCCGTGTCATCACTGTCACTTTCGCCGCCAGTGCTCCCTTCAAAGCCGCTGTCGGTGACGCAGCGGAAGGAATCCTGCACGGCTATCCGATCCCGCCATTGGACAGTCCTGCGTATAAGCAGTACCTGCGCGAGGCGGGGCTCGAGGACAACGGCCAGATTCAACATCCGTATGGAACCCTCTGTCGCGATCAGATCTCCGTGCTCGCGTTGGCGATCCAGAAGGCAGGCAGCATCGATGTCGACAAGGTCAAGAAGGCCATCGTCGATGTCTCGACCGGGCCTGGCAAGAAGACCGTATACAACGTGCTTGATGGCTTGAAGGCGATACGCGCCGGCGAGGAAATCAACTACTCGGGTGCCGGTTCGCCTGTGGAATTCGATAGCCATCGCCAGACGGTTGATCGCGACGTGCAACTCTACGAGATCAAAGGCGGCAAGGACGTGGTACTCACAACACGCAAGGGCTGAGCGACCACGGCGCGGACGACCCCGAAGGGAGCAAGATGGCACGGGTCAGAGACGTTCAGGTGGATGAAGTACCGGTCGATGTTCGACCGATCTACGAGCGGTTCGTGCAGGACTACGGTCCATTCATGAACCAGGTGATGGTGTTCGCACATCGACCACCAGCGCTCAAGCACATCATGGGCTTGCTGTTGGATCTGTACGACGAGAAGATTCTGCCCAGACGTTACCTGGAGATTGCGCTGGTCGTTGTCTCCAAGGTCAACGAGTGCAGCTACTGCGTGAGTCACCACACGCCACGCTTGGTAGATCACGGCTTCTCGCCTGCTGCGGTGGCGCGGATCCTCGAGTCCGATGTACCGGGATTCGACGAGGTCGACCTGCTTGTGCGTGATTACGCCGTGCAGGTGACTACCAATCCGCAGCGTATCCGCGACCAGGTCTTCACCGCCCTTCGAAAGCATTTCAGCGAGGAACAGATCGTGGAGTTGACGCTGCGCACCGCTCTGTGCGGATTCTTCAATCGATTCAACGATGCGCTGATGATCGACATTGAAGACGGCGTCGTCGAAGATATGTTGTCACGTGGCTCGAGCCTGGCGGACCTGCCGTCGCACCACGGGAGTGGGGCAACGAACCCAGAGGTGTCTGAATGAACTCCGCTGCAAATGCACTCGCCCCGGTGACGCTGATCACCGGGGCTGCGCAAGTGGTGACCTGCGGAGGGACTCACGGTGTCGGGTTGATCGAGAACGGCTTGATTGCGATCGACGGGGAGACCATCCTTGCGGTCGGTACTCAAGCCGAAGTCATGTCCGCGCTGGGGGACCGTCGCGTCGACCCACTCGACGCGAGCGGCGGGGCCGTGATCCCAGGCTACGTGGACTGTCACACGCACCTGATCTTCGCCGGTAACCGCAGCCGCGAATACTTCGCACGCATGCGAGGCCTGGACGACACCGGCCTGCGCGCGGAGGGAATCCCGTTCGACGTGCCGGCGTCCATAGCGGCGAACCGCGGGCTCTCGGTGGACGAACTCGTGAGTGCATCTTTGCCGCGCCTGCGCCGCATGTTAGAAGCGGGCACGACGACGCTGGAAACCAAGAGCGGCTATGGACTCGACCCTGCCAGCGACATTCGGTCCTTACGTGCTGCACGACGCCTTGCTGAACTGCTGCCCGTAGAGATCGTCTCGTCGTACCTCGGCGCGCATGTGCTGCCGCCTGGCGCCACGAAGGAGCGTTTTCTCGACGAAGTCATAAACGAGGGCTTGCCGCAAGTAAGTAGTGAAGGTCTCGCTGAATTCTGCGATGTCTACTGTGACCCGTATGTCTTCGATGTGAAGGATACGGAGCGCGTGCTGCGTGGCGCCAGCGATCTGGGACTGAAGCTGAAACTCCACGTCGATGCCAAAAACAATATCGGCGGCACGCGACTGGCAGCCGAGATGGGCGCAGTCTCATGCGACCATGTGAACCACACAAGCGCTGCCGACTTCCGCGCGCTTGCCGACGCGGGCACGGTGGCCGTCACTTTCCCCGGCTTCGACTTCATTGTCAATCATGCGTCGCCAACCAGCATGCAAGCGGTGCGCGACAGCGGCGTCACTCTTGCGTTAGGGACGGACCAGTGCCCGGTGTGCTGGCTCGAGTCGATGCAGGTGGCTGCCGCGCTGGGCTGCCGGATCAACCGCATGACGCCAGAAGAGTCACTGCGCGGAGCCACCATCCACGCGGCCGCAGCGCTCGGTCTTGACCACCGCATCGGCTCGCTTGAGCCCGGCAAGCAGGCCGATATCGTGATCCTCGACGTCCCGTCATTCGAGCAGGCGGTGTTTCGCTTCGCCACTAACAGTGTGGCCAAGGTGATCAAGAAAGGCCGTGTCGTGGTCGACCGGCGGTCCGCGCAATTGGGCTAAGCGATGGCTGATCAGTTGCCACCAGAAAGCTGCCGAGCTGCGACAGCACTGCGCGCCATCCGCCAGAATGCGCGCCCCTGCAGTGCGAGGCGGGTTTCGTCGCGACACGCCAAGCCGATGCGGCGCTGAGAACGCGGGAGGATGGGACGCGTAATGACGCCGGGGAATCCATCTGGCAAGGCCAGCGAGGCGACGACGGAAACGCCCTGACCTCGTCCCACAAAGTCGAGGATGGACCACACCTGCGAGAGTTCGTGCGTAATTCTCGGTACGAGTCCGCAGCGATCGAAGAGCTTGCGCACGAGCCCCTGCGAACCGGCCTGGGTCATGATGAACGGATACTTGATGAGGTCACGTAGTTCGATGCGCTCGCAACGAGCCAGCGGATTGGAGCCCGGCAGCACAGCCACCAACTCGTCGACCGCCAACAGAATCGTGTCGAACTGCGGTTTGGGAAGCACCACCACCCCGAGGTCTACGCGACCTTCGGCCAACGCTTGCTCAACGCCTTGATCGGGATCTTCGACGATACAGATCTCAATGCCGGGATACTGCGCGCGGAACCGATCCATGAGCGTCGGCAAGATGCGGACCGACGAGGTGATGCCGAACGAGCCGATGCGCAGCACTCCCGTTTTCAGCTCGGCGGCCGCCTTACCTTCCTGTTCGATAGTCTTGAGCGAGGTGAAGACATCGAGCGCATGTTGCAGCACTCGACTTCCGGCATCCGTGAGGCCGAAATTCTTGGCGTGTCGATCGACGACGATGACGCCCAAGTTGGTTTCCAGGGCACGCAACGCGTGGCTGGTGGCTGACGCGCTCATGCCGATCCGCGTGCCTCCCGCGGACATGCTGCGAGCCTCCGCCATGGCGACCAGCAACTCCAGTTGCTTCAGAGTGATCAACGGAGTACGAACCCATCAGATGGCGCGGCTTTGAAATCGCACCGTGTTGATTTCGAATTCAATTGTATGTGACAAGACTTGAACTGATGATACCGCCATGCCGTACCTTGTGAGTCCCACCCTACTTGCCTGGACTCAGCATCCGGAAAGGCCGCCCCGTGTATTCAGATAGTGTTCAGCGCATCCGCATGTCTCCGATCCAGCAGATGGCAGAGAGGACGCGCCAGGTGATCTTGGCTGGCAAGAGCGTCGTCGACATGACGCTCGGCGAGCCGGACTTCCCGACCCCGCCGCACATTTGCGACGCAGCCGTCAAGGCCATCGCCAATCAGGAAACCAAGTACACACCGATCAACGGCACGATCGCACTGCGCGAAGCCATATCGCGGAAGTTCAAGCGCGACAACGGTCTCGAGTTCGGGTTGGGTGAGATCAGCGTCGGCTGCGGCGGCAAGCAGGTCCTCTACCAAGCGTTTCTCGCCACGCTACGGCCCGGCGACGAGGTGGTGATGCCCACCCCATACTGGGCCTCGTATGCGGACATGGTGACTATGCACGCAGGCGTGCTGAAGCCGGTCGCGACACGAATTGAAGACGCCTTCCTGCTGCAGCCCGCGGCACTCGAGGCCGCACTCACCGAGCGGACCAAGTGGGTCGTGCTCAATTCGCCCAGCAACCCGAGTGGCGCGGCCTACACGGCAGCACAGTTGAAGGCCTTGACCGACGTGCTCGAGCACAGTCCACACAAGAACTTCTGGATCCTCGCCGACGACATCTACGAGCATATTGTGTTCGACGGCATGACATTCGCCACCGTCGCACAGATCGCACCGAATCTGCGCGAGCGCACGCTCACGGTCAACGGCGTCTCCAAGGCCTACTCGATGACCGGCTGGCGCGTCGGCTTCGCCGGTGGTCCCAAGTCACTGATCGCTGCGTTGACGAAGCTGCAGATGCAGGTCAACTCGCACACCGCTTCGATTTCCCAGGCGGCGGCAGCGGCAGCGCTCGACGGCCCGCATGGATTCGTGCGCGAGCGCTGCGCGCGCTTCCAGGCGCGGCGTGACCTTCTGCTGACCCGCTTTGCCGAGATCCCTTCGCTGGCCTGCCCACGACCCCAGGGCGCGTTCTACATGTTCCCGTGCGTGGCCGCGCTACTCGGCCGGCGCACGCCCGAGGGCGAGACGCTGACCGACGACGTTGCCTTCTCGAACTATCTGCTGACGCAGGGCGTGGCCGTGGTGCCTGGCTCGGGCTTCGGTATGCCTGCGCATGTTCGTCTTTCGTACGCCACGTCGGAAGTCAAGCTGGAGCAGGCAGCAGATCGGATCAAGGTGGCCGTGGAGCGACTTCTATGACTGCGATGTCGCTCGCGGGCGTGCGCGTGCTCGACCTGTCGCGGATTCTCGCCGGCCCGACTGCCACACAACTGCTGGGCGACCTTGGCGCGGACATCGTGAAGGTCGAGAAGCCTGGCGAGGGCGACGATACGCGGCGCTGGGGCCCGCCATTCGTGACCGGAGACGACGGTAGTCCTACCAAGGAGAGTGCCTACTACCTCTGCGCCAACCGCAACAAGCGCTCGATCGATATCGATATCGCCACGCCCGCCGGCGTGGCTCTGGTGCTCGAACTGCTCGAACACGCCGACATCCTGGTCGAGAATTACAAGGTCGGCGGGCTGGCGAAGTACGGTCTGGGCTATGCCCAGTTGAGGGCACGCTTCCCTCGGCTCGTGTACTGCTCGATTACCGGCTTTGGCCAGACCGGGCCCTATGCGCACCGCGCCGGCTACGACTTTCTGATCCAGGGCATGGGCGGCATCATGAGTTTGACCGGCGAGCCCACCGGCTTGCCGATGAAGGTCGGCGTCGGCATTGCCGACATCATGACCGGCATGTATGCGACCGTCGGCATCCTGGCGGCGCTGCGCCACCGGGACGCCACGGGGCAGGGCCAGCAGATCGACATCTCGCTGCTGGATACGCAGATCGCCTGGCTGGCCAATGCCGGCACCAACTATCTGATGTCGCGGCAGAATCCCACGCGGCTCGGGAACGGCCATCCCAACATCGTACCGTACCAGGTGTTCGCGACGGCCGATGCGCCGATGATCCTCGCGGTCGGAAACGATGGCCAGTTTCGCAAGTTCTGCGAATGCGTCGGTTTGCCGCATCTCGTCTCGGACCCGCACTACACCACGAACGTCGCACGCATCGAGCACCGCGAACATCTGTGCGAGCTGATTGAGCGGCAACTGGCCAAACGCCCACGTGCTGACTGGCTCGCCCTGCTTGAAGCGATTGGCGTGCCTTGCGGTCCCGTCAACAACCTCGAGCAGGTGTTCTCGGACCCACACGTGCGTGCACGCGGCGCCGAGCTGGCCCTTGCCTACCCGGGCGCGGCCTCTGGCACCGTGAGTCTGTTGGCCAATCCGCTGAAACTGTCCGAAACGCCCATCACCTATCGCCACCCACCGCCCCGACAGGACGAACACCACGACGCGGTACTCCATGACTGGCTGGGCCGCGCGAGCCGAACTACCGACGCTTGAACCGAGGAGACGCAACGTGTTCCCATTAACCCCTGAACAGACCGCTTTGAAAGCCGCCGCGCGCAAACTGGCGCAAGGCGAATTCGCAGCCACAGCCGCGCGTACCGATGCGACCGAGGCCTACCCCTGGGACAACGTCGCGAAGCTGCGCGACGCCGGCTTCATGGGCATGATGATCCCGAAGGCGTACGGCGGCCAAGGCATCAGTCACCTGGATACGGTGCTTGTGATCGAAGAGATGGCTCAGGCCTGCGCAACGATGGGCCGCATCACCGTTGACTCCAACCTCGGAGCCATTGGTGCAGTGATGGCGTACGGCACCGACGAACAGAAGAAGATCGCCGCCGAGTGTGTGCTCGGAGGCGATAAGCCGGCGATCTGCATCTCCGAGCCGAATGCCGGCAGCGCGGCCAGCGAGATGACCACCCGGGCCGACCGCCAGGGTGATCATTACCGCATTAACGGACACAAGTACTGGATCACCGGCGGCGGCGTCTCACGTTTACATCTGGTGTTTGCGCGCGTGTTCGATGGCGGAGTAGAGCAGGGGATCGCGGGCTTTATCGTGGTTCGACGTGACGCCTCCGATCCCGCCGCGATGCAGGTCGCCGACCGCACGCTGGCGATGGGTGTGCGCGGCATCCCGGAGACGCACATTCACTTCGATGACCTGATGGTTCACAAGTCGATGATGCTCACCGCGCCAGGCGGAGCGAAGCGCGGGTTTGCTTCCCTGATGCGAGCCTACAACGCACAGCGCGTCGGTGCCGGCGCGGTGGCGCTCGGCATCGCTCAGGGAGCCTTCGACGAGGCGTTAGCCTACGTGAACGCGCGCGAGCAGTTTGGACGACCGATCGCCGAGTTCCAGGGCCTGCAATGGATGCTGGCCGACATGTCGATTCAACTGGAGGCAGCACGCCTTCTGCTGTACCGTGCCGCAAGCCCAGAGGACGGGGGCTTCCCCGACATCCTGCATGCCGCACAGGCCAAGATCTTCGCCGCCGAGACGGCGAACAAGGTCACCAGCGACGCGTTGCAGATGTTTGGCTCTTCGGGCTATGCCCGCGAAATGCCGTTGGAGCGGCATGTCCGCGACGCGCGCATGTTCACGATTGCGGGCGGTACAGCACAGATTTTGCGCACCCAGGTGGCCTCGAGCCTGCTCGGGCGCAAACTGCCGCAAACACGCGACGGCTACCTGATGCCGCCCGCCGACCGGGCGGCATCGGCTGCAAGACCAAAGAGCGCCGTCTGATGTCGGCTTCGCAAACCAGCCCTGCGCTCAATGCCGCCCAAGTCATCGCACGACGCCTGAAGGAAGCCGGCGTACGGCACGCGTTCGGCATGCCGGGCGGTGAAGTGCTGACGATGATGGACGCACTCGACGAAGTCGGCATCGACTTCGTGCTCGTCAAGCACGAGAACTGTGGCGGCTTCATGGCCGAAGGCACCTACCATCGCACGCACGCGCCAGGTGTCCTGATCGCAACCGTGGGGCCGGGCGCCGCCAACGCCTTCAACGTCATTGCCAACGCCCAGCAGGATCGAGTGCCGCTGATCTTCCTGACCGGGCGCGTCGATCCGTCCGAAACCTACACGTACACGCACCAGGTCTTCGACCACGCCGCAGCCTTCGGACCAATTGTTAAGGCCACGTTCACGGCCGCGAGCGGCGCGATCGACGTGATGATTGATAAGGCGGTGGCGATCGCACTCGAAGATCCACCCGGCCCGGTGCATATCGATATCCCGATCGCGGTAGCGCGTACACTCGAACCGGTGACGGCGCCGGTGCGCCGCGTCAGGTCTGCGCCGATGGCGCCGGCAGCCTCGCCGGCGTTCGCGCAGGCGCGCGAGTGGATCGCACAGGCCCGCAAGCCCGTGGTTCTGGCCGGTGTCGAGGTGTTGTCGCAGCAGTGCGCGCCGCAGGTGGCAGACCTTGTCAGGGCGCATCGCCTGCCGCTGATCACGACCTACAAGGCCAAGGGGATCGTCGACGAGCGCGATCCGATGGTGCTCGGCGGCGCTGGCCTCTCACCGCGTGCCGACGAGGTGCTGATCGGCACACTGCAAGACGCCGATCTAATCGTCCTGGCAGGCTATGACCCGATCGAGATGCGAACCGGCTGGCGCGACCCATGGCCTCCCGGCGCGCACGTCATCGAAGTCACGGCAGTGCCTAACACGCACTACATGCACCAGGCGCCGCTGAGCTTCGTCGGGCACGTCGGCGAGACGATGACGGCGTTGTTCGCGGGACAGCAGATCGTATCCGCATGGACTTCCGCAGAACTCGACGCGAAGCGTCAGGCACTGGCTAAGATCTTCCGTGCCGCAGAGGCGTGGGGGCCAGCCGCGATCGTCGACACCGTGCGCCGGACGATGCCGGCCAACACACTGGCCAGCGCCGACAGCGGCGCACACCGCATCCTGCTGAGCCAGGTGTGGCAGTGCATCGAGCCGCACGGGCTGATGCAGTCGACGGGTCTGTGCACGATGGGCTGCGCGCTGCCGCTGGCGATGGGCGCCAAGCTCGCGAGCCCGCAGCGTCCGGTTGTCTCATTCAGCGGCGATGCCGGGTTCGAAATGGTCCTCGGCGAACTCGCAACTGCGCGCGACCGCAAGATCGGTGTCATTTGCGTGGTCTTCGTCGATCAGTCGCTGGCGCTGATTGAACTCAAGCAGCGTAGCTCGGGAATGCGAAATCTAGGAGTGGAGTTCGGAGCGACCGACTTCGCGGGTGCGGCGCGAGCACTGGGTGGGGTCGGGTTTGAGGTCAACACCCGTGAGAAGTTGGCCGATGCACTCCGCCAATCGATGGCCGCAGATACCTTCTCGGTCATTGCTTGCCACATCAAGAAGCGCGACTACGATGAACGAATCTGATGAGCCCTTCGGGCTTGCTGGCAAATGCCATGTTGAACTCGAAGAGTTGCTGGGCAAGCGGGCAGGCGCTGCCATGTGGTTGATCCATAAGAACCCATTGGCCGCAGCTATTGCGACCGCTTGAACTTCAAGCGGCTTGCTATTCGAATCCGAACAGGGTCGCCTGGCTGTCTACCAAGGTTGCGCTTGCGAACGGCCTCGTCCGGGGCGTAGCGAAACAGCAGCTCGAGCAGGTCCGCGTCACCGCGGCCACGCGAATCGCTTACTCATCAATGGCGCTGATCAGGCAAGCTGCTCGGCGCGGGGAAACTCGAAACTGACATTGTCGAGGTGTCCGCGCCGCTGCGCGCAGCTTGGCGCTGAACCATGACGATCCGATCAGGGCCGCCGCGGTGTCGCTGGAACTCGAGGAAGACGGCGATGCCGAGGCGGTGCTGCTCGCCGAGCCTGCGCTCATCCGCGGCGATGACTACGGGACGCTCGTGCCGTTGGCCAAGGCTTTGCGCGAACGCGAACTCTGTCGCGCAGAGACTGCCAGACTGCCGTGTACCGGGCACTGTTGACGGGCATTCTCGATCGCGCCTACGCCCGTACCTACCGCCACGCCGCGCGCTACTGGACGCGGCTTCGAGAGATTGCAGGGACGGGTGTCGGCTTGCTTCCGCTGCAGCCGCATGGCGACTTCGAAGCTGCGATCAGAACGCGTCACGCCCGCAAGGTCTCGTTCTGGGCACACGTGAAGGGCAACCGCCAGGAGAATGACGACGACCGTGCCCTGTGAGCCCGCCGGAAGCGGGCGGGACCTGTGCGCGACGACGGCAGGCGAGAATGCGCCTAGCCTGCAGCCAGGGCGCGCGGCTTACGGCAAGCAGATTCTTGCGACCGTGTCGCGAGAATTGACAGCGGAGTTCGGCGCCGGCTTCAGCTACACAG
Source organism: Gammaproteobacteria bacterium (assembly GCA_020851775.1). GTDB lineage: Bacteria > Pseudomonadota > Gammaproteobacteria. The sequence goes on along the minus strand of JADZCB010000444.1, from coordinate 262 downwards.
CCCTGACGCGGATGGCTCGGTTTGCGGAATGGGTGACCGACGAGCGCATTCTTGCGACGCTGTCGCAAACATTGAGCTGGAGCCACTTCATCGAGCTGCTGCCGATCAAGGATCCGCTGGCGCGCGACTTCTACGCCGAGATGTGCCGCATCGAACGCTGGGACGTGCGTACGCTGCGGCAGAAAATCGGCAGCATGCTGTACCAGCGGACGGCACTGTCGAAGAAGCCGGATGCGGTCATCTCGGCGGAGATCGACAAGCT
>JADZCB010000443.1 GCA_020851775.1 Gammaproteobacteria bacterium | reverse complement strand
TCAGCGTATAGCCGTCGGGCGCCGCCCGCACCGTCTGCTCGACGACGATGTTGCCCGCCGCCCCGGGACGGTTGTCGACGATGAACTGTGAGCCGTGCATCTGGCTCAATTCCGTGGCAACCAGCCGCGCGGCGATGTCGACGCCCGAGGCAGGCGGATAGCCCACGAGCACGCGGACGGGTTTCGCCGGATAGGTTTGGGCGAACGCACTGCCCGCCGTCCCGAGCAGGACGAGCACGATGCAGGCGCAGCGGTATGAATTCGGCATGGCACCTCCTCCTCTGATGATGATGCGGGCCGCGTACCCCATGTTACGACAGTTTTCTCCCGGCAATGGGCCCGGCATCATCGGCTCAGCCGCTGGCATCGCCGTGCTGCGTGCACGTGCGCGCAACCTGCTCGATCCTCCGTCGGCGGTTCGGTGGTAGATTCTCTGTCGACATTGCCGGATGCTATGCCCGGCGCAGGCCGAACCGATCTACCGACTGCGGACAATGCCGTGAACGACGATCTCGATTTCATCACCATTGCGGACGCCGCGCGGCGCATCGCCGATCGCGAGCTGTCCCCGGTCGCACTGACGCAGGCCAAGCTCGCGCGGATCGCCGCCCTGGATCCGCAGATCAATGCCTTCATCACCGTGACGGCCGAACGAGCGCTGCGGCAAGCGCGCGCGGCCGAAGCGGAGATCGGGCACGGCCGCCGCCGCGGACCGCTGCACGGCATTCCGTTCGCGCTGAAGGATATCTACGCGACCGCCGGCATTCTCACCTCGGGCCATTCGAGGATAGGCATCGACAACGTGCCGCTCGAGGATGCCGCAGTGACGGCAAAGCTCGAAGCCGCGGGCGGGGTGCTGCTCGGCAAGCTCGCGACGAACGAGTTCGCGCACGGCGGCCCGTCGTTCGAGGCGCCGTGGCCGCCCGCGCGCAATCCGTGGAACCCGGAGCATTTCACCGGCGGATCGAGCACCGGGGCAGGCGCCGCCGTCGCTGCCGGCTTCGTCCCCGGGGCCATGGGCACCGATACGGGCGGCTCCATACGCAATCCCGCGGCATGCTGCGGCGTCGTCGGCTTCAAGCCGACTTACGGCGTGGTCAGCCGGTACGGCGTCATTCCGAACTCCTACACGTTCGATCACTGCGGCCCGCTCGCGTGGACGACCGAAGACTGCGCGCTCCTGATGCAGGCGATCGCCGGCTACGACGCGCGCGACGGCGGCAGCGTGCGTTGCGCCATTCCCGACTACCGTGCCGCACTCACGCCCGATCTGCGCGGCCTGCGCGTGGGCGTGATCCGCCATTTCTGGGAAGAGGATCTCGCCGTCGGCAAGGAAGCGGCGCAGGCGATGGAGAACGCGCTGCAAGTGCTGCGCGATCTCGGCGCGGCGACCGAGGATGTACGGATGCGCCCGCTGCAGGACTACACCGACGTGAAGATGACGATCGCCGAGACCGAGCTCTTCGCCATCCATCAGAAAGAGCTGATCGAACGGCCGGGCGAGTTCGGCCTGCCGTTCCTGTCGGGCACGCTGGCCGGCTGCCTCTTCACGTCGGTGGAGTACGTTCAGGCGCAGCGGGAGCGCCGCCGCATCCTCGCGCAGATGAACGCCTTGTACGAACGCTTCGACGTGCTGGTGACCGTGAGCTCCGCTCCCGCGCCGCGCTTCGATCGCATCTCACCGCTGCGGTCGTGGATCGGCGCCAACATCCACACCGTCTTCAACGTCACCGGCAGTCCGGCCGTCGTGCTGTGCAACGGCTATGCGGCCGGCGGGCTGCCGCTCGCAATGCAGATCGCGGGACGCCCCTTCGGCGACGCCACGGTATTGAGAGCCGCATACGCCTACGAGCGGGCCACACACTGGCGCAATCGACGCCCCGCCCTGACGGCCGGCGCAGCTCGCGTCGAGGTCACGCCGCCGCCCTCGATCACCGGCGCGGCGGTCGAGCCGTCGATCCGATCATGGGTCGAGCAGCAGGTCAGGATGTGCGGCCTGCGGCTGAACGACGTGCAGATGACGCTGCTCTGCGAAGTGGCGCCGTATGCACGCGCCATGGCCGATCGTGTGCGCTGCAACTTCGATCGCGGCCTGGAGCCTGCCAACGTGTTCAGGTTTCCCGAGTAAGACGGCGAGGCCGGCGCTCAGTCGAGGCGTCGGCCCGAAACCTTCACCGCGGTCTCGTACTTCGCCAGCTCGCTCTTGACGAAGGCTTGCAGCGACTCCGGCGTGTTCGGCCCGAACGCGGTGCCGTCGCTGGCGAGCTTCGCCTGCACGTCGGCAAGCTTCAGGATGCTGCGCAGCTCGCCATTCAACTTCGCGACGATCGCGCTCGGCGTGCGCGCAGGCGCGAACACCCCGGACCAGCCGATCGCGTCGTAGGCCACTCCGGATTCGATCAGCGTCGGCACTTCGGGGAGTTGCGCCAGGCGCTGGACCGTCGCGACCGCGAGCAGGCGAACGCGCTTCGAAGCGACGTAGGGCAGGGCAGCGATCATGTCGGCGAACATCATGCTCGCCTGTCCGCCGATCAGGTCAGTGATCGCATGCCCGCCGCCCTTGTACTGCACGGTGATCGCATCGATCTTTGTCAGACTCTTGAACATCTCGCCCATCAGATCCGAAGGTGCGCCGAGCCCGCCCGATGCGAGCACGAGCTTGCCCGGATGCTGCCTGGCCACACCGACCAGCTCCTTGACCGACGCCGCTGGGACGGAAGGATGGGTGATCAGAACATAGTACGTCGGGGCGAGCATGGCCACCGGCACGAAATCCTTGGGGTCGTAGGCGAGTTTCCTGAACAGCCAAGGATTGACGACCACCGCGCTGGGGCTGGACACAAGCAGCGTGTAGCCGTCGGGCGCGGCGCGAGCCACCAGTTCGGCGCCGATCGTCGCGCCGCCGCCCGGACGGTTCTCGACGATGAACTGCTGGCCCCATCGTTCCGTGAGCTTCTGCGCGGTCACGCGCGCTGCGATGTCGGTACCTCCGCCCGGCGCGAGCGGAACGACCATGCGCACGGTCTTGACCGGATAGTCTTGCGCGCCCGCGGAAACGGCGGCGAGCAACGATCCGGCAAAGAGGCAGGGGAGGATCTTGCGAAAGGCGTGAATCACGGCCAGCGTCCTGGACGCTAGGCCCGGCGGCAGGTGAACGGCGTGCCGTTGCGAGTCATGCCGCGGGCGGTATTCGCGTCGATGCGCGTGACCGTATAGACCGCCTCCTGCTTGTCGCTCTCCAACTGGATGGCCGCGACATCGCCCCCGCCGTACTGCGCCGTCTTGATCCCGGGTGCCGCGCAATGCCAGCCGGCCAGCGTCGGCGCGCCTTCCGGTACCGTGGCGCAGCCCGAGAGAGCGACGACGGCAGCGGCGGCAATCAGTGTTCGCATGTTCTTCTCTCCATCGATGGTGGGCGGGATGCGTTCATCGCGGCGTCATTGTCCTACATCGACACAGCGCCGGCCACTCGTCGCCGACGGTATCGATCCACGTTGCC
>JADZCB010000442.1 GCA_020851775.1 Gammaproteobacteria bacterium | reverse complement strand
TTCATGGTACGGGATCGTGGCCGGCACCGCCCCACGGATGGCAGCGGCACAGACGTTTGACCGCGAGCCAGCCGCCGCGCCACGGTCCGTGACGCCGAAGAGCCTCGAGCGCGTACGCCGAGCAGGTAGGCAGAAAGCGGCAGCGCGGGCCCAGGAACGGTGAGAGCGTGTAGCGATAGATGAGGATGGCGCCGACGAGAAGCTGCGCGAGCAACCGTGACGCGACGGAACGTGGCGCCGTCACGTGCCGGTGATGCGCGAGTTCAGGCGGCCGATGGCGCGCGCGTGTCGCGCTTCACGAAGCGGCGGCTGCAGTAATAGCAGTCGACCTCGGGTTTGCCTTCGAAGCGAAGGTAGACCAGCGGATGGCCGAGCGCGCCGCCGCCGCCGTTGCAACCGACGACTTCTTCGGCCTCGTCGACCTCGATGATTCCGCCTTCGTTCATGTCTGTAGCCCTCGCCCGTGCGGCTGATCATTGTCCGGATGTGCCCTATAGTAACAAACTCTGGTGCCTGCCACGGGGGCACCGGACACCAGGAAAAAGGCGGAGCATCCCGATGAACGAAGCCAGATTCACGGAAGAGCACGCGTGGGTCCGGATGGACGACGACGGCATCGCGACCGTCGGCATCTCCGATTACGCGCAGGAGCAGTTGGGCGACATCGTCTACGTGCAACTGCCGGACGTCGGCCGCGATCTCGTACAGAGCGAGGATTGCGCGATGATCGAATCGGTAAAAACCACGAGCGACGTGAAGTGTCCGATCGGCGGCCGCGTAATCGAAGTCAATGAAGCCCTCGCCGACGTACCGGAGAAGGTCAATGACGCGGCATTGGACGACGGCTGGTTGTTCCGGCTGGAACCCGCCGACGACGCCGAGTTTGAGGATTTGATGGACGCCGAGGACTACGACGACTTCGTCGACTCGCTGGGTTGAGTCCGAGGCGCGATGGGCGTCGCGTAGAGTCCGTCCGAACTACCTCCGAAACCCTGCGCAGCGTTCCCTTTTCCAGTCAGCGTCGCGACTCGCGCCAGCGCGCGAGTTGAGCTGCAATCCCGTCACCGAGCGCCATCTGCGGTTGTGACGCCAGTTTGCCTTCCGCCTGTTCGCGCCGGCTGATGGCGTCGCGCGCGATACCGAAGGCGCTGTCCAGGCCGCTGCTCGTCGGCAGCGCATCGTGGAAGAAGGCCTCGCCGAAATAGGTCCAGCGGTTCTCATGGGCGCAGCCGAACGAACTCCGATCCGCCGCGGCAGCAGTGATGACGAGCGTATCCGGCCCCTGCAGTGCGGGCAGGAAGGCGCCCGAAAAACACGCCGAAACGACCAGCACGCGCCAGCGGATGCCCGCTTCGTCGAGCATGCGCCGAAGCTCGGCCGGTGTCAGATCACGCAGGCCGAGTTCGCCGAAGTCGACGACGAGGTCACCGTCTTCGCGGCCATGCGACGTCAGGAACAGGAACAGGATGTCTTCGTCACGTTCCATCCGCGCGCCGAGCCGACGCAGGATGAAACCCAGATTCGAACCGTTTGCGAGCGGATGCTGCGTCAGCGTACGCCGACTGTTGACGAGTATCAGCGAACGCGACGCGGTATCGAAACGGCTGGCAACGATGTGACGCACCTGCTCGACCTCGCGTCGGAACACGGCTTCACCGGCATAGGCGCCAAACCCGAGGAACCAGAAGTCCGGCCGCCCGGGCTGGCCGTCGTCGAGTTTCGCGAGCGCCGTTTCGAGCAGGTCGGACTGTGCGTAGTACGTCGTTTCGACATCGAGCGGTGTCTGCGCACCGGGCGTGCGCTTCGCAACGAGCAGTGCCGTGTCCGGGGTGTACTCCGTAACGGCATACACGGCGGCCCCGTAAAACGCCGCGAACACCGGTATGCGCCAGCGGTAGCGACCGTACAGCAGACGTAGTACCCGGCCCATCACGAAACTCTGCCATGCGAGCGTCGTCCACCACAGCACGTCGGGAATGGACCAGGCGACCTGGGTGGCGAACATCGGCGCCGCGGCATTTGCAAGCAGCCACCACACCCACAGCAGCGGATCGGCAGCAGCACAAGGGACCGCGAGGCGCAGAAACGTGCGCGGCGTGCCTTCCAACAAGGCCAGTATGGCCACCGCCAGCAACCACCAGTAGCTGCGCGCGGCGTCGCTGGCAAGCCCCGTCGCCGACAGTTGCGCCGATGCACCGTCGAGACCGCGCCAGTCGGCCGCGAAAGCGAATCCCCAGCCGATAGCGAGGAGCGCGACGAGCTGCCCGAGCGAACACGTGAAACGTGGCCGGGGCAGCCCGCAGGCGAGCCTGCAGCCGTGCAGAAGATTCGCACCGAAGGCGACGAAAAACATGCGCGCCGGGCCGCGCATACCGGCCGCCGTGGTCATTTGCTACGATGGCCGGGCGATGCCGGCAGGCCTGTGCAGATGGTATGCGAGGTCGCCGATACACCACCGGCGAGCGGCTGACGCGAACGTGGGCCAGAAATCACCATGCGGCTCAGCTTTGCGCAAGCCCGGTGACATCGCAAGCATCATTCAGGAGACTGCACCGGTCATGTTGAGCCCTGCCGCCAAGCGTGAATTGAAAGCCCGGGCGCATGCGCTCAAACCCGTCGTGCTCGTCGGTCAACGCGGTGTCACACCGGCGTTGCTTGCGTCGGTCGACGAAGCACTGAACGCGCATGAACTTATCAAGGTGCGCCTGGCTGCCGGCGAACGTACCGAACGCGTGCTGGAGGCAGATCGAATGGCGTCAGCGCTAGACGCCGACGTCGTTGCGAGCATCGGACGCGTCGTGGTGCTCTATCGCCCGCGTCCGACCTGAAACATGCACCGAGTCTTTTTCATCAAGACCCCGATTCGAGGAACGTGATGGAGTCGACCACTCAACTCGTCGTGCTCGGCGCCGGCCCCGGTGGCTATACTGCGGCGTTTCGCGCTGCCGAT
>JADZCB010000441.1 GCA_020851775.1 Gammaproteobacteria bacterium | reverse complement strand
TCGCCGGGCACTCCGTCCGGTCGATGGCGTCCTGCCGGGCGCGGTACACGCGTGTGCCGACGGCCGGGATGGTGTTGTGCAGGGCCACCCGCACGACTTCGGCGATCTGTTCGGCGAGGCTGCTCATGTGCACCACCCGGCGAAGCCGCTTTCGTTCGTCTGGGCATTCACGGTCGGAATGACGTCGCCCGGTTGGAGCGCGTATGGCATCTCGATATGCTCGACGGTCAGCACGACCTCCTCGAGCGCCACGTTGTTGATGCACACGTTGAGAATTTCCGCGTCGGGCGGTAGACCCAGCGCTTTCAGCAGGTGGGCATAGCTCACGCGAACACGGCCGATGCGGCGTTTCTTCATGTCTTCGAGACCCTCGCGACCTTCTCGTCGCCGGAGTCCAGCAGCCGGACCTCGAGGACTTTGTAGGCGATCGCATTGATGGTGACGGTGTCGCCCCGCGCCAGGCTCGTGAAGTCCGTGGCACGGAACCGCAGGGTGTATTCCCGCACCAGGCGATCGCCGAGCATGTCGGCATCGCCCTGGCGGAAGTGGACCGGCTTCGTCTCGGCTCCGACGGTGGCCTGCACCGCGAAGCCGTTGACGGTGTCGTACATAAGCTCGAGGTCGGCGGCGGGAATCATGGGTGGTCCGCCGGGATGCCGAGGATGTACACGTCGGCCCGGGCCGCCGCCGAGCTGCCCGTGGTGAGGGACAGATAGGGCACGGCCTGTGAACTGTCGGTGTCCCCGCCGGACAGGGTGGCCTTCTGAAGCTTGTTGACGGCCGAAACGCCGAGCCAGGACTGAGACGCCCCGACCAGTGCCGTGCCGCCTTTGGCGGCCAGCGTGTAGATGCCGCCGGCGCAGGTGCCCGTCGCGCCCCCTTCTACGCCTATCGCCACCACTTGAGTGACGATGTAGCGGTTACAGCCGCAGACCCGGGTGAATTGCTGGTCGTCGGTGGACTGCAGATCGGCCGCCTTCAGCGCGAACAGGACCTTCACATCGCCCGCGTATCGTCCGATGTTGGCCACGGACTGAGTGCCACCCTGGGTCACGTTCCCCAGAAGCCAAGAGGTTGCATCCTCCCGCACCATCCAGCGGTTGTCGTCGAGGATCAGACGCTCGGAGGTCCTCAGGGTCGAGCCGCTCGTCAGCGCCACGGTCTCGCCATGCGCACACACCAGCGTGTGTGTCCCGGTTCCGGCGCTGCTCAGGTCGATGGCGGTGCCGGCGATCGCATCGGCGTAGGTCGCCGCCAGCTTGAAGACGGTGGCGGACACGCGGATTGCGTAGTACGTGGTCCGAGTCGACAAGCCTCCAGGCAGGCCGCCGCCGCTGTTCGATACCTCGACAGGGTCGCCCGTGAACAGGTAGTTCTGATTGCCGCCGAACGTGATGCGGTCGGTGGACGCATCGGCGGTGAAGGTGGCGCTGGTGTGATACGTCGACGATGTCTCCGCGGCGTTGATCTTGCCGCTGCTGATCGTCACTTCGGACGCGGCATCCAGCCACAGCACGCGCTCCTCGCGGCCGCCCACGATCCGCAGATGGTCGAACGACACCGAACTGTTGCGGATGAACGCAGCACGCCGCTTGCGAGCCATGGGCACCCAAGGCAGGCCCGAGACCGACGCCTCCGAACCGGTGGAGTGCTGGTGCAGTGCCGCCAGGATGTTGCGCGCCAGACCGGACAGGAAGCCCGCCGCACCGCCGAACTCGCCCACGATGTTGGCCTCGAGCGAGGTGTTGGCCAGCGCCAGACTGTGCACGAACACCGATCCGCCCATCATGGCCACGCTGTCGGAGATCTCCAGCCCGTCCCAGAACGAGTAAACGGCCTGCAGATCGTCAAAGAAGCAGTAGTTCGTCGAGTCACCCGAGGCCGCCGTGGACGCAAAGCGGATCGCCGGCAGGCAGGCGGTGATGTCGGCGGCATCGAAATGCCCGCAGTACCGGGCACGCCAGCCCAAGATCGAAAACTCGCGAGAGCGCTGCAGATCCAGCGAGCAGCCGTCCAGGCCGTAGACGTTGACGTCGTGCAACCGGGCCCAGTCGCTCTTGATGAATCGAAACCCGTTGGCACGCACGCTGCGATCGGACAGCACCCGCAGGCGTCTGAGGCTCGGCGCGTCGAGCTGCGATTCCTCGTTCATGTTGCCGGACGTGGCGCCCACGCCGGTACAGTCGAGCAGCCACGCCCCTGCCGTCAGCGGTGCCCAATGGATGATGGCGCCGTAGTCGGCGCCCTCCACGGTGATCGGGTTGCGGCACGTCGCGCCGTACTCCACCGTGTGCGTGCCTCGAGGCATGCGCACGACCGCCCGCGCCGGGACCTGCGACACCATCGACAGATACTCGGTGCTGCGCGAGTTCTCGCCGTCGTCGTCCAGCTGGAAGCCAAAGTCTCGCGCGTCGATGACTTCGCTGTTGGCGTGGGACGGATACGGCTTCTCGCCCACCCACTCCGCTACGCGCCGCTGCACGTAGTCGACCTCCACGGTAAGTCCGAGGTCGAGCTCCGTCCCCGCCGGTTGTTCCACTCCGGCGATGCGCAGCGCGGTGAGCAGGCGAATGGTCATCGCGCGATCAAACGTACTTCTTCCGACCGGATGCCGACACCGCCACGTTGGCCGGACCGGTGACGATGGTCCCGACGTAGCGGATCCAGCCCAGAGTCGAATCGGCCGGGATGGTCAGTTTCTGGATGTTGTTGGCGGCATTGACCAGCGTGAACGCCGCCCCGGTGATGTCCTCGGCTCCTGTCCCGCTGCCGTCGCTGGCGTGCTGAATCTTGCCGGTGATCGATCCTGTGACCGCCCCCACGTGCTGCACGATCATGAGATCGCCCACGTACTCGCGAACGTCGTACCAGCTGCCGTTGTAGGTTGCGGTCTGGGAAAACGGATTCGACATCGAGAATGTCGTCGCCGCCTGCGCTTCATTGCCTAGCATTTCGTTCTCCTGCTGCGGCGCGCGGCCGCGTTGGGTGGATGTCAGGGGGCCGCGGGGTCGCCCGGGTCCGTCTCGCTCGTCGACGCCGGATCCATCTCCAGCTCAACGACGACTTCCGACTCGGGGACGGCCGCATCGGCTGCCGCTGCCGGTTCGACGATGCGGGCCCGCTCGCGCGCCACGAGATCCACGGCCATGGCCGTGCCGACGGTCATCACCGTCCCGACCTGCACTTCCTCGCCGGAAAAGCGCGTGGGCTTGAGGATCTCGATCTGCTTGCTGT
>JADZCB010000440.1 GCA_020851775.1 Gammaproteobacteria bacterium | reverse complement strand
TCGACGAAGCCACCGATCAGCGTCGCCTCGCCGGCGAAATTGACGACGCGGTTATTGGCGGTACGCGCCGCCAGTTCACGAGCATTCTTGCGCGAATGACCGGTGACGAGTACACGCTGCAGGCTTCCGACCATCCGGCGACTCTTCTGCCGGGCGAGTTCGTCGAGCCGGCGCTGGAGGATCGCGAGCCGGTGTTTCTTCTCTTCCTGCGTGACGTCGTCCGGCAGCGACGACGCCGGCGTACCGGGTCGGGGACTGTAGATGAAACTGAAGGAGTGATCGAAATCGACCTGCTCGACGAGCTTCATCGTCGCGTCGAAGTCGGCCTGTGTCTCGCCCGGGAAACCGACGATGAAATCCGAGGAGATCGCAATGTCCGGCCGCACGTCGCGCAGGCGGCGGATCCGGGACAGGTATTCGAGCACGGTGTGCCCGCGCTTCATCTGCGCGAGGATGCGATCCGATCCGCTCTGCACCGGCAAGTGCACGTGGCTGACGAGTTCCGGAACCTCCGCATACGCCTGAATCAGGCGATCGGTGAACTCGACCGGGTGCGAGGTCGTATAGCGGATGCGCTCGATGCCGTCGATTGCGGCGACGTAACGCACGAGCGCCGCGAGGTCGCAGATCTGCGCGTCGTGCATGCAGCCGCGATAGGCGTTCACGTTCTGACCGAGCAGCGTCACTTCCCGCACGCCCTGCGCGGCAAGGGCGGCGATCTCGGCGATGACGTCGTCGAACGGCCGGCTGAACTCTTCGCCACGGGTATACGGCACGACGCAGAAAGTGCAGTACTTGCTGCAACCTTCCATGATCGAGACAAACGCGGCCGGACCTTCGGCCCGCGGTTCCGGCAGGCGATCGAACTTCTCTATTTCCGGGAACGAGACATCGACGACGGGGCGTCGCTCGGCGAGTGCTGCGTCATACAGCGCGGGCAAGCGATGCAGGGTCTGCGGGCCGAATACGAGATCGACATAAGGGGCACGCGCGAGGATGCCCTCGCCTTCCTGGCTCGCGACGCAGCCCGCAACCCCGATGACCACGCCGCGCCGCGCTTCCTTCAGGGCCTTCCAGCGCCCGAGTTCGGAAAAAAGCTTCTCCTGCGCCTTCTCGCGTACCGAGCAGGTGTTGAGCAACAGCAGATCGGCTTCCTCGGGTGCAGCGGCCAGCTCGAAGCCATGCGAGGCCCGCAGCAGATCGGTCATCTTCTGCGAGTCGTACTCGTTCATCTGACAACCGAAGGTCTTGATGAAAACGCGCTTGCTCATCGATCACGCAGCCGGGACGGGCGCTTAAGCTACACCAAAGGGTTGAACATTCAAAGAATTGGCAGCGCGCGGCCGACGGCGGATGCGCGCCCGGACGCCGTCAGTGCGCACTGCCTTCGCCAGCCTCGAACGTGATGCCGCGCACGCCCAGAAACGACTCGATTGCGCCGGACGCAGTGATCACCGCCGCGGCGTCGTTGCCGCGCACGACGAGCACGGTCCCGAATCGGCCGTCGCGAGCGAACGGGTAGCTGCCGACATCGAGCGTGGGATGTCGCGCCTGCACGTCGGCGAGTTCACGCGCGACGTCACTCTCGCGCACCCACGCCGTGACGGCGCGGCTGACGATCGGTGGACCACCCGGCAGCGTCGCGAGCACGCCGGGCAGCATGCCTTGCACGATGCGCGGCACGCCGGGCAGGACGAACACGTTGTCGAGGCGAAAACCCGGCGCGGCGCTCACCGGATTGTCGAGCAGCGTGGCACCGACGGGTACGCGCGCCATGCGCAGACGCGTTTCCGTCGCCTCGGCCGGGCCGTAATAACGGGTCAGCAGTTCGACCGCCGTCGGATCGTGACGCACGTCGCGCCCGAAGGCCGCACCAACGGCATCGGTCGTGATGTCGTCGTGTGTCGGCCCGATGCCGCCGGTCGTGAACACGTAGTCATAGTGCGTACGCAACGCGTCGACGGCGGCGACGATGGACGCTTCGCGATCCTCGACGATCCGCACCTCGCGCAGGCGGATGCCGATCGCACCGAGCGCACTGCCCAGCGCCTGCACGTTCGCGTCGCGCGTGCGGCCGGACAGGATCTCATTGCCGATGACGAGCAGTGCGGCGCCGGGCGGGTCGACGCTCATGACACCCGCAGCGGCACCGGCAAGTCGACGCGGACGTTGTCGATCAGGCGCGCCGCGCCGAGCCAGGCGGCGACCAGAATCTGCAGGCACGCATCGCCCGAGCGCGGCGGTTCCAGATCGGCCGCGCGCCGGATGCTGAAATATTCGGGGCGGAAACCCGCCGCGGCGAGTTCGGCCATGCCGGCCGTCTCGATCGCAATCAGCGAAGCAGCCTGTGCGCGCAGCTTGTCGGCGGCACGCTGCAGCGACTTGCAGATCAGCGGCGCCCGCCCGCGTTCCTCGGCGTTCAGATAGCCGTTGCGCGAACTCATCGCCAGCCCGTCCGCTTCGCGCACGATCGGCAGACCGGCGACTTCGACCGGCATCAGCAGGTCATGGGCCATGCGTTTGATCACCAGCAGTTGCTGGTAATCCTTTTCGCCGAACAGCGCGACATCCGGCTGAACGTTGATGAAGAGCTTGGTGACGACCGTCGCCACGCCGGAGAAATGCCCGGGCCGGTACTGCCCGCACAGGATCGTCGAGAGTCCCGGCACCGTCACGCGGGTGTCTTCTTCGATACCACCCGGGTAGAGCTGGTCGAGATTGGGCACGAACAGCAGGTCGAGTCCCGCGGCCGACAGTTTCTGCTGATCGGCTTCGAGCGTGGACGGATAGCGTGCATAGTCTTCGCCGCGCCCGAACTGGATCGGATTGACGAAGATGCTGGCGACGGTGCGATCGGCGCGCGTGCGCGCCTCGGTCAGCAGCGAGATGTGTCCGTC
>JADZCB010000439.1 GCA_020851775.1 Gammaproteobacteria bacterium | reverse complement strand
TTCGCGGTCCCGATGCGGGTGAACCTGCTGCGCAAGCGCGCGGGGGCATGATCGTGCAAGCTCGCCGCGCCGGCATGCTGGTGGCGCCCGCGCTGCTCGTGTGCGCGATTCTGCCGTGCACCGCCGCCGACCAGTGGGTCGAAGGGCGCGTCGTCCACGTCAATGATGGTGACACCGCAGTGGTCGACGTCGCCGGCCGCAGCCTGCGTGTGCGCTTCTATGGTGTCGACGCACCCGAACGCGCGAACCGCGACTGGCCTGCACAGCCCTACAGCAGCAAGGCGACCGCGTTCATGCACGCGCTGATCGACGGGCGTCACGTCCGCGTGCGGCTGACCGGTGAGCGCACCCATGCGCGCGAAGTCGGTGAAATCTTCGTCGACGGCCGTTCGGCGAGTCAGGACATCGTCGGCGTCGGTCTCGCGTGGTGGAACACGAAGTTCGCGCCGCGCGATCGCGAACTCCAGCGGCTCGAGGCCGATGCCCGCGCCGCGCGGCGCGGTCTGTGGCGTGATCCCCGGCCCGTCGCGCCGTGGGTGCATCGCGCGCGGCATCGCCCGGCCAGGCGCTAGCGGCGGCATGGACGACGCGGTGTGGCATAGAGTCGTGCCAGAATACGACGGTGATCAACGGAGGCTGATGCCATGCGCATGCTCATCGTGCCGGCCGTGCTGTGCGCCGTTGCCGCACTCGGCGGTTGTTCGGAGGAGCAGCAGAATCGTCTCGCGCGCGTCGGCGTGACCTGGCTCGAAGGCGACTACCGCGTCACCTACGCCGATGGCGAACACGTGAAGACTTGGGAAGTGCGTGACAGCAAGGTCACGAGCGATCCGGATCGTGGCTACTACTATTTCTGGGCGACGACGGCGGAGGGAAGGGCCTACGTCCAGACACCAATCGGCCGGTCGTACATCGAGGAAATCCCCTGACGGGCAGGGCGGACGGGAGGCCGGGCGGCCTCCCGCCACGCGCTCATTTCTGCTGGATCGAGCGCAGGTAGACGATTGTCTCGACCAGCCGGCCGCGCAGATCGGTCTCGCCGCCGAGCCCCGCGTCCTTCATGTCGCGGCCCCAGATCGGCATGTCGGTCGTGCCGTGCGCGGCGAGCAGGTTGCGCCCGTCGATCGTGTCGTAGACACGGCCGAACGGGAATTCGCCACCGTTGTTCTTCGCGAGGGCCGTCAGATCGGACGGTTTCGTCGTCATCAGGTTCGCGAACGGCCCGTTGCCTTTCGCGTCCGCCCCGTGGCACACGGCGCAATACTGCGCGAAGCGCGCCTGCCCGGATTTCTCGACGGCGTCGTCGGCCGCAATCGCGTGGCCGGCCACGGCGAAGATCCCCAGCCCGGCGAGCGTCAAGCGTTGCTTCAACTTCGGTTTCATTTGTCGACCTCCTGACTCGATTCAAGTCTGCAGTGTCTGCGATCGCCGGTGACCGGCGACGACGCATAGTGAAATCGATCCCTGCCCGGCTTCAGAGCGGCTCGGCCGCCTGCTGGCCGGCGTGATAGGTCGTGTACAGCAGCACCGGGATGTTCAGATCACCGAGATGCTGCTCGATCAGCGGCTGTACGTCCAGCCAGTCGAGGCCACCGACCCCGGTGGCGAGGCGTGGCAGCGCGATGCTCGTGAACTTCTCGTCGAGTGCGAGCTTGTGCAGCTCACGCAGCGCGTGGCCGACGTGAGCGGTCGTCGCGCGGCCCGGTTTCGCACCATGCCCGTAGGCGCCCTCCTGGGTGAACAGGCAGACGATACGCGTGCCCGACGCCCCCATCCACGACCACAGGCCGCCCTCCTTGGGGTGCTGCGTCTGGCAATAGTGACGGAAGTCCTTATAGAGCGCCGGCCACTGCTCACGCAGTTGCAACGCGAGCCCCTGATGAAAGGTATCGTTCGGCGCAACGCCGTGGGCGATGACCTGGGCTCGGCTCGAGAGGATGTCGCCGGAAACTTCATGGAGCATGCTGCACAATCCTTGCTGTATGTCTGGTTATCAAGCTAGCAGCCTCTGATCAGCGGTTTATTGCGCAGGCTCAAGAGACTGCCGCGGGCGACGCGGTGGCGCTACAGGTAGAGAGAGAGCCGCGATGTGCGTGAACGAGAGCGACGCACGCGCCGCGTGCAGCCGGCTCAGGGCAGCACGCGATCGATCGTGATGCTGAGCGTCTGTTTGCCACCGACGACGATCGGGCCGATGCTGCCTTCGAGATCGCCGCTCGCGGCAGTCGCCTGCCCGCTGTGGCTGATCCGCGCGATGACGTCGACTTCGTGCGCCGTCGAGAGGTTCGCCATCGGCGTCATCGCCTGACTGTCGTCGAGTGTGACCGTCAGCGGAAACCCTTGCGCCGGCAGGCGCTGCACGGCGAGCGGCATCGGCATGCCGGCCGGTTGTTTCGCCAGCACGAACAACATCGCGCCGTCGCCGATTTTCGACGCGAGTCCGGGCGCCACCGCCACGGTGACCTCGAAGCGGGGCGAGTCGGCAGCGGCCGGTGTCGCGGGTGCGGTGTCCGGCTGCGCTGCCGGCT
>JADZCB010000438.1 GCA_020851775.1 Gammaproteobacteria bacterium | reverse complement strand
CGCGGCCGCAGAGGAAGCCGAGCGCGTCGTTCTCGAATACAAGCAGTCGCATCAGAAGCTGCGCGAGCGCGAGGAAGCGAAGCTCGAGGCCGAACGCGCGCGCCTGGAGAGCGAAGGGCGCCAGCTTCGAGAGGCGCTGGTCGAGGCGCAGCAGGCGAAGGATCAGGCGCTGACTGCGCAGCGGCACGCCGAACGGCAGATGGAGGAACTCGCGGCGGCCCGGCAGGCGGCGCCGGATCACAGTGTCCAGGCGCGGCTCGCCTCGGACATCGTCGCAATCGAAGCCGAACTGTCGGCTGCGCGTGCGCAGATCGCGGCGGCTGAGGCCGATCAGGAACGCATGGAAGCCGCGGCGCGCGTCCACGCGCGCAGCCTCGAACAGCACCGCCACGAAGAAGCGGCGACGCGCGGGCGTTTCGAGCAGGAAGTCGAGACCTGGCTGCGCGAACAGGAAGCGCAGCAGGCCGGCCCGGCGACGGGCAAGCTGCTCGCCAACCAGAAGGCCCACCTCGAACGCATCAGGCAGCGTGCGGTGAAGGCGCGCGAAGCCGCCAAGGCCCACGATCAGGCGTTGATCGAGGAACTCGCGTCACGGCTGAAGGACGATTGAAGGCGCCTGCGGCCCACGCTGCGTTCGTGTTGCGGACGAACTGCATCTTGCCACCGAGAACACAGAAAACGTCGAGGGGATGAAGGTAGTTTCGGTAGATCGGCAAGACCCGCGCCTGCGTTCAAGCCTCTTTCACGGCAACCTGCGGCCATTCGCAACGACGGGCTTTCTCGAATGTCCGTGCGTCAGCAGGCGCCGATCCTGGATGGCGCACGACTCGGCACGCAGGACCGGGTTCCGCCGTACTCCTGCCGGGCTATGTGTCCCCGCGACGCCCGTCGAGCGCGACGACGTTGTCGCGACGACCGACGTCGATGTGGATATCGCCCTGCGGATGTCCGACACGGACCCACACAAGGCGCAGGCCGGCGAGGCCGACGTCGCCGGCGTGGCGGGTGTGGCCGTCGAGCGTGAATTCGAAGCGATAGGTGCGGCCGATGCGCAGGCCGTCAGGCGTGCGCAGCAGCCTGAAGCCACGCAGCACGACGCTGTCGTCGAGCGCCTGCAGACCGAGATCGCGGCACACTTCGCGCACCACCGCGAGCACGCGCTCGCGGCCGCGCACGCTCCACGACCACAAACCGTAGCAACAGCCCGTCGCGATGAGCAGCCACAGCGCGTCGCGCATCATTCGTCGCAACGGCGCGCGCTGAACCACGCGAGATTGCCGGCGTCATCGACCTCGAAGGCCAGTTCGATCGGTTGGCAGCAGACTTCGCAATCCTCCACATAGGCCTGGCCGGCGGCCGAGGTGTCGACGACGACGGAGATTCCCTCACCGCAGTAGGGGCACTGGAAGGCATGTTCGCCGACCGGATCGTTCATCACCCGTGCCGCGCGCGGCTCATTCGCGGAAATTCGTGAACTGCAGCGGCAGGCCGACGGCCGCGCCGCGCAGTGCGGCGATCACGGCCTGCAGATCGTCGCGCTTCTTGCCGGTGACGCGCACCTGCTGGTCCTGGACCTGTGTCGTGACCTTGATCCCCGTGTCCTTGATGGCCTTGACCACCTTGCGCGCGTGTTCCTGATCGAGGCCGTGCCGGACGGTGATTTTCTGCCGCGCCTCGCTGACGTTCGAGGTCACGGCGCCGGCATCGAGACACTGCAGATCGATGCCGCGCTTGGAGAGCTTCAGGCGCAGGATCTCGTCGACCTGCTTCACTTGAAATTCGGCCTGGGCGATGATGGTCAGCACGTATTCGTCGCGTTCGACCCGCGCGCCGGTGCCCTTGAAATCGAAACGGCTCGCGATGTCGCGGTTGGCCTGATCGACGGCATTGGTCAGTTCGTGGGCATCGATTTCGGACACGACGTCAAAGGAAGGCATGACAGGACTCCATGTTCGGGCAGCGGGCGACTCACACCCGAGGTGCGATCGCGTCTGACCGTTGATTATCGCAGACTTCGCCCCCATGTCCTCCCGCATCGACCTGCTGTGCTTCGATCTGGACGACACGCTGTGGGCGTCTGCGCCGGTATTGCGGCGTGCCGAGGAAATCCAGTACGCCTGGCTCGAGGCCCACCTGCCGCGTATCGTCGCCGCGCACGATCTCGTCGCGATGCAGGCCAGGCGCCGCATGTTGATGCGCGAACGTCCGGATCTCGCGCATGACTTCACGGCGCTGCGCCGGGTCGCGATGGCCGAATTGTGCACAGCTTGCGGTTATGACCCGGCGCTCGGCGATGCCGCGATCGAGATGTTTCTCGAGGCGCGCAGCGCGATCACGCTGTTCGACGAGGTCGACGAAGTGCTGCGCGATCTCCGACGCAACTATCGGCTGGCGTCGCTGACCAACGGCAATACCGACCTCGTGCGCGCCGGCGTCGCGCATTACTTCGATTTGATGCTGTCGCCGGCCGATACCGGCTGCAGCAAGCCGGACCCCAGGATGTTCGAGGCGGTGATGGCCCGCGCGGGCATCGCAGCGTCGGCGATGGTGCACATCGGCGACGAGCCCTGGCACGACATCGAAGGGGCACATCGCGCCTCGGTCCGCGCGATATGGTTGAATCGCGACGGTCGCGTCTGGCCGGCCGGTGCGCGGCGCGCCGCCGCGGAAATCGGCTCGCTGCGCGAACTGCGCGCGACATTGGAACGACTGCAGGACACGAACGGAGAGACATCCCCGGCATGAACGCACACGGTTTCGAATTGCTCGATCAGCGTCGCATCGCGACGCTGAATCTCGATTTCCAGGCTTTCCGTCACGTCGCGACCGGTGCGCGCCACTACCACCTCGCCTGCGACGACGATGACAACGCCTTCATGGTCGCGTTCCCGACGTTGCCGCAAGATTCGACCGGGGTCGCCCACATCCTCGAGCACACGACGCTCTGCGGGAGTGAACGCTATCCCGTACGCGATCCGTTCTTCATGATGCTGCGGCGCTCGCTGAACACGTTCATGAACGCCTTCACGAGCAGCGACAGCACCGCGTATCCGTTCGCGACGCGCAACCGCAAGGACTTCGACAATCTGCTCGCGGTGTATCTCGACGCGGTGTTCTTCCCCCGCCTGGATGAGCGCGATTTCGCGCAGGAAGGCTGCCGCGTCGAGTTCGTCGATCCGGCACAGCCGACGCAGGGCCTCGTGTACAAGGGGGTCGTGTTCAACGAGATGAAGGGCGCGATGAGTTCGCCGATCTCACAGCTCTGGCATCATCTGCAGGCCGATCTCTTTCCGCAGACACCGTACCGCTACAACAGCGGCGGCGATCCGGCCGAGATCCCGAACCTGACGCACACGGCATTGCGACAGTTCCATGCCCGGCATTATCACCCGACGCAGGCGGTGTTCCTGACGTACGGCTGTTTCGATCCGCTCGAACACCAGGCAAAGTTCGCGTCGCTCACGCTCGATCGTTTCACCCCGACGACGGAGATCATCGTCAGCGGCCTGCAGCCGCCGCTGCCGGCACCGCGTTCGCGCGTCGTGCATTACGCGGTCGACGATGCCGAGGACGAGGAGCAGGGCACGCATATCGTATGGGGCTGGCTGCTCGGCGAGACCGGCGATCCGCGCGCGATGCTCGAATCGCATGTGCTCTCCAGCATTTTGCTCGAGCACAGTGCCTGCCCGCTGCGCCACTTCCTCGAAACGACCGAACTCGCCCGCGCGCCGTCCGAACTCTGCGGCATCGACGATTCCGCGCGTCAGCTCGCGTTCTACTGCGGTGTCGAAGGCAGCGACAAGGCGCATGCGCGAACGCTCGAACAGGGGATGTTCGCGGTGCTTGAAGGCGTCGCCCGCGACGGCGTCGATCCGGCGGTCGTCGAGGCCGCGCTCGACCGCATCGAGATGGCGCAGCGCGACGTCGGCGGCGACGGCTATCCCTACGGCCTGCAATTGATGAGTCGCATACTGCCGGGCGCGATGTACCGGCGCGATCCGGCCGCGCTGCTCGACATCGATGCGCTGCTCGTCG
>JADZCB010000437.1 GCA_020851775.1 Gammaproteobacteria bacterium | reverse complement strand
GCGTCGACGACGTCGACGAGCGGCGCCTCACCATGGCGGCCGCGATGGCGACCGTCCGCGAGCTGGCGGCACAGTCGCGGCCAGCGGCGACGGAAGCGCCGGTAGTCGCGGCTGGCGAGATGCGTGGCGAGTGCGCGCCGGGCGTCGTCCCGCGCGACCTTCACCAGGGACGTGAGGCGCGCGGCAGTGTCCGGCGCGACGCCGCCGAGCGCAGTGAGATAGCCGGGGAGCGCCGCGGTGAGCACGTCGAGATCACGCAGACGACCGGTGGCGGCGTTGAGTG
Organism: Gammaproteobacteria bacterium; assembly: GCA_020851775.1. Classification (GTDB taxonomy): domain Bacteria; phylum Pseudomonadota; class Gammaproteobacteria. The sequence continues at coordinate 3,688 of JADZCB010000437.1, read as the reverse complement.
TCGCGAGCTCGGCCTTGACGTGCGCGCGTGCTGTCTTGGACATCACTTTGCGCAGATCCGCCGTCCATGAACGCAGGCTGCGCAGCGCGACGCGGAAGTCGTGTAGAAATTCCGTATCGAGATCTTCGACGATGCCGCGTTCGTTCGCCCACAGCACCTCGCCGTAGGCGGCGAAGAGCGCAGCGAGCGCCGTCGCGGCGGGCGCTTCCGGCGCGAGCTCGACCGCCGGTTTCGCCCGGTACGCGGGCGGCCCGCGCGTCTCGCGCAGCACGCGGGCGACATCGACCGGCCGGGCCTGCGCAAGCGCGTGGCGGCGCAGGGCGCGCAACTGGCGCGCGCAGAGGGCGTCCTCGCCACGCACGGGATGGACGATGACGAAGAGCAGGGCCGGCGCACCGCCGCGCGCACCGGCACGCAGGATGTCAATCTCGGCGATACGTTTTTCGAGACTGTCACGCCACTGCACGCGGTACATGGTGACGGGTGCGCGGACGATCGGCAGGAGTGTGCGGTCGTCGCACAGTCGCGCGAGCCGCGCGGCGAGGCGCGGGCGTGGCACGTCGGCCGGTGTGCGCGGGAGCGCCTCTGCGTGCCAGTGTTCACCGGGGCTCGCGTGCACGGCGCGCAGGCAACAGGTGCCCGTCGCATGCGGCCATTGGCGGACTTCGAGCACGAGCCCGGCGTCGGCGAGGCGTTCGTCGAAGGTGTCGAGCACGCTCCACGTCGCACGGCGCGCGGGTTCACGCCGCGCGTGCGCGATCTCCGCCACGGCCGTGACGACGGCAGCGCAGGCCGCGGCCGAGGCGTCAGTGAGCTGCCACTGCCACTGCATTGCGGACACGGGATCGGCGCGCAGGCACCGACGACGGCGCCGCGATCATCGATTTCTCGCGCTGGTCGTCGACGGGCTGCCGATCATAACGTTGGAGGTGTGCCATGCGTGCCAGCCGCTGCAATCCGCCACGGAGAACACGCCCCGGGGAGGGGCGCCGGGCGCTGTGCTTCAGAGATTCTGAACCGCGAAATCGGCGAGCCGCGAGCGTTCGCCGCGCATCAGCGTGACGTGTCCGCCATGCGCCCAGCCCTTGAAGCGATCGACGATGTAGGTGAGGCCCGACGTGGTCTCGCTGAGGTACGGCGTGTCGATCTGGGAGATATTGCCGCAGCAGACGATCTTCGAGCCCGCGCCGGCACGCGTGATCAGCGTGCGCATCTGTTTGGCGGTCAGATTCTGCGCCTCGTCGATGACGATGTAGCGCGAGAAGAAGGTGCGGCCGCGCATGAAATTCATCGACCGGATCTTGACGCGGCTGGCAAGCAGATCGGCCGTCGCGGCGCGTCCCCAGTCACCGCCCTCCTGGGTTTCGGACAGCACTTCGAGATTGTCCATCAGCGCGCCCATCCAGGGCGTCATCTTCTCTTCCTCGGTGCCGGGCAGGAAGCCGATGTCCTCGCCGAGTGGCACCGTCTCGCGCGTGACGACGATCTCGCGGTAGCGCTTCATGTCGAGCGACTGGGCGAGGCCGGCGGCGAGCGCGAGCAGCGTCTTGCCGGTGCCGGCGGCGCCGAGCAGCGTCACGAAGTCGACGTCCGGGTCCATCAACAGGTTCAGTGCAAAGCTCTGCTCGCGATTGCGCGCGGTCATGCCCCACACGGCGTTGCGATTGTGTCGATAGTCGCGGGCGCGTTCGAAGATCACGCGCCCGTCCTCGATACGCCGCGCAATCAGATCGAGCGCGCCGTCGCCCGTCGTATAGACGAACTCGTTCGGATAGAAATGCTCGAAGCGGGTGGCCGGCGCCGAATAGAACGTGCGCGATTCCTCCTGCCAGCATTTCAGGTCATCGCCGAACTGCGCCCAGAAGTCGGCCGGCAGTTCGCGCGTGCCCGTGTAGAGCAGCGAGACGTCGTCGAGCACCTTGTCGTTGTAGTAATCCTCGGCCGAGACGCCGACGACACGGGCCTTGATGCGGAGATTGATGTCCTTGGAGACCAGCGTCACGTCCATGCCGGCATGCTGCTCGCGCAGTGCCAGCGTGGTGCCGAGAATGCTGTTGTCCGGCGTATTGCCGGGCAGTCCGGTCGGCATCGCGCCGTCGAGGACGCTGGTCTGCAGGAACAACCGCCCGGAAGGCGGCTGTCCGACCATGCCGTTCTTCGGGCCCGGCAGCGGCAGGCCGGACTCGATCGCGCGGCGATCGCTATCGGCGATCAATTCATCGATGAAACGGCTGACCTGGCGGGCATTGCGCGCGACTTCGGACACGCCCTTCTTCGCCGAGTCGAGTTCCTCGAGCACCATCATCGGCACGAAGATGTCGTGCTCCTTGAAACGGAACACGGCGCTCGGGTCGTGCAGCAGGACATTGGTATCGAGGACGAACAGGCGCTTGCCGGCGGTGATCTTCCTGGCGTTCATCGCACCGTCCAGGCGGCGCCTGCCGGCGCTTCAGCCCGCATTTACTTCACCGGCTCCATGATCGCGTCGAGGTTCAGGTGATCACAGAAATCCATGAACTCGCCGCGCAGGCCCGCGATCGAGACGTTGGTCGGCACGCTGATCGTCATGTGCAGCGAGAACATCGGTGTGGCGGTATGCGCGGCGGCGTAGGAGCCGGAGTACATGTCTTCGACGCCGATATCGCGCTGGGAGAAGAACTGCGTGATCTCGTGAACGATGCCGACGTGATCGACAGCGACGACCTCGATCGCATACGGCATCAGGTCGCCCTGACGGCGCCGCGGTTCGGTGCGCTGCGCAATCGTCTTGACCTGCAACTGCTGTTCGAGCCGGCCGAGCTGGGTTTCGATCTTCGCGATCGCATCCCAGGTGCCCGACAGGAGCATCATCAGCGTGAAGCGATCGCCGAGCACCGTCATGCGGCTGTCGCCGATGCTGCAGCCACAGTCCTTGATCGCCTTGGTGATCGTTTCGACGAGACCGTGCCTGTTGGCACCCATCACGGCAACCGCGATGTGGTTCTGCAGAGTCTCGGGTGGGGGCCGGTTGTTGGATCTCATGGGCGCGCGGCATTGTGCATGCTCCCGGAGCCCACTCGCAAGCGGCGACCGCGCCCGCGGGCGTCGGCTGCTTCGCGGCGTGAGCGCGAAGCCGGAATAGCGTGGCGGTTCATCAACTTGAGTCGGCGGCAGGGGGAAGGTACCATGCACGACCGTTTGCGCAGGACAGGTTCATGAGTCGATTTCGGGGCAGCATGGTGGCGATCGTCACGCCGATGCAGGGCGGTGTCGCGCCAGCTTCCACGATCGACTGGGACGCCCTCGCGCGCCTCGTCGAGTTTCATATCGAGGCCGGCACCGACGGCATCGTCGCGGTCGGCACCACCGGCGAATCGGCGACACTCGACGACAGCGAACACTGCGAAACGATCCGCCGCTGCATCGATCTGGTGCGCGGCCGTGTCCCCGTCATCGCCGGTACCGGCGCGAACTCGACGACCGAGGCTATTCACCTGACCTCGCGCGCGAAGGAACTCGGTGCCGATGCGTGCCTGCTGGTGACGCCGTACTACAACAAGCCGACGCAGGAAGGCCTGTATTTGCATTACAAGGCCGTCGCCGAGGCCGTCGACATTCCGCAGCTTCTCTACAACGTGCCGGGTCGCACGGCCTGCGACATGCAGCCGGAAACGGTCGGCCGCCTCGCCGGGTTGCGCAACATCGTGGG
>JADZCB010000436.1 GCA_020851775.1 Gammaproteobacteria bacterium | reverse complement strand
GTAAGCGTTCGGTGACGGCAGCTTGAACGTTTGCCGGTTTTCGGTCAGCCGTTGAGTTCGTCGGTGAACACGTCGTCGTCGAGCGCGCGCTTCAGGGCGTCGTCGAGGCGCTGCAGGAGGTCTGCAAGGCTCTCGCCCTCGCGGCGCTGCAGGGCCGCCAGCATGTTGTGATCGTCGCTGGCGACTGCGGCGCAGTCGATGGGACCGATCGTGCCGATGGAGATCTGACCGTCGCCCTGCAACACGAACGCCTCGAGCGTCGGCCACGGCGAGTTCGGCGTGAGGACCGAGGGGTTCGCGCGGGGCGCCGGTGTTACGCGGCGGCGCGCAGGGCGGGGTCGGTGAGAGTGCGGGCGACGTGCCACGGCAGCAGTTCGTCGATGCGGTTGACTGGATGCTCGGCGATGCGTTCGAACACGTACCGCAGATAGTGTTCGGGATCGAGACCGTTGAGCTTGGCGCTGCCGAGCAGTGAGTAGATCGCGGCGGCGCGTTCGCCGCCGGCATCGGAACCGGCGAACAGCCAGTTCTTGCGCCCGAGGGCAACGGCACGCAGCGCGCGTTCAGCGATGTTGTTGTCGATCTCGATGCGGCCGTCGTCGCGATAGCGCGTCAGTGCACGCCAGCGGCTGAGGGCATAGCGGATCGCGCCGGCCAGTTCGGACTTCTTCGGGATCTGCGGCAACGTCGCGTGCAGCCAGCGATGCAGCTCCTCGAGCACCGGGCCGGCACGGGCCTGGCGCGTGGCCTGCCGGAGCGCGGGCGGCTGACCGCGGATCGGCTCCTCGATGCCGTACAGTTCGCCGATCATCGTGATCGCTTCGAGCGCCAGCGGTGAGTGCGTGGCCTGGTGCACGTCGAAGAACTTGCGGCGGACGTGCGCCCAGCACGCCGCCTCGAGCAGCGGCTGTGCCGCGCGATCGTACAGGCCGTTGAAGCCCGCGAAGCCGTCGGCCTGGAGAACGCCGCGGAACGTCATCAGGTGCTCGCGCGGATGGACTCCCTTGCGATCGGGGGAATACGCGAACCAGACGGCGGCGGGTTCCTGACCGCCGGCGGCGCGATCATCGCGCACGTAGGTCCACAGCCGACCCTGCTTCGTGGTGCCGCGACCCGGACACAGCACCGGTACCGGGGTGTCGTCGGCATGCAGCTTCGCAGCCGAGCGCACGTAGCGAGCCAGGGACTCGACCAGCGGCCGGAGCAGCGCGGTGCCCTGGCCGACCCAGTCGGCGAGCGTCGAGCGTTCCAGTTCGACGCCATCGCGAGCGTAGATCGCGCTCTGCCGATACAGCGGCAGGTGATCGGCGTACTTCGATACGAACACATGCGCGAGCAGCGCCGGGCCCGCCAGGCCGCGCGCAATGGGTCGCGACGGGGCGGATGCCTGCTGCAGCGTGTCGCAGCTCGCGCAAGAGAACTTCGGGCGCACGTGCCGGATGACCTTGAACCGGGCCGGCACGTACTCCAGGACCTCGGCGATATCCTCGCCGGCCGGGCGCAACTCGCCGCCGCAATCGGGACAGCGGCACGCGGTGGTGTGCATTACCGTCTCGCGCGGCAGATGCCCGGGCAGTGCGCGGCGGATGGGACGTTGAGGTTGCTGCGTGGCAGGCACCGTCATCCCAGCCGTCTCGGCACGTTGTGCCGCGCTCGACTCCAGGTCCTCGATCGAGAGCTCGAGCTGGGCGATCTGCGCCTCGAGCTGCTCGGAGGAACGCCCGAACTTCATCCGCTTCAGACGGGCGAGCTCGAAGCGCAGCTTCTCGACCGTCAGCTGTTCGGCGAGCAGCGCGGTGCGCACCGCCTCGGCCTCACTGCGCGCCGCGATGACGAGTCGCTTCAGGCTCTCGACGTCATCCGGCAGATCCCGCAGCTTCGGCATGCAGGGAATTTTACCGGCCCGGTGCCCCCGATGCACGGCAAAGCCCGAGAAGCAGGCCCTCTTCTACACCGCCAACTGCGGCGCCGCCGTCGTGCGCAGCGGACGCCGCCAGTCGATCCCCTCCAGCAGCATCGACAGCTGTGCCGCACTCAACCGCACCGTGCCGCTCGTCGCCTGTGGCCACACGAAGCGTCCGCTCTCCAGACGCTTCGTGAACAGACACAACCCGTCGCCAGACCACCACAGCATCTTGAGGCGATCGCCGCGCCGGCCGCGAAACACAAACAGCTGCCCCGAAAAAGGATCCTCCGCCAGCTGCGTCTGAATCAATCCCGCCAGACCATCGAAGCCATTACGCAGATCGGTCACCCCGCAGGCGATCCACACCCGCGTGCCACCCGGTAGCGTGATCATCGCGTCAGCGCCAACACCTCGCGCAGCATCGCCGCATCGACCATGCCGCGCACCCGCACGCAGCCACGCCGCAGGTCGATCTCAATCACACCGTGCTCGTCGGTGGCCTCCGCCACCGCCGGTTCCACCGCCACGCGCGCGAATCGCATCGCGGCGTCGGCATCACCCGGCGTCGGTGATATCGCGACTCGCGCACGACGCCGCCAGTACGACAGCAGGTTCGGCCGCACGCCATGCCGTTCCGCCACCGCCCTCACGCTCGCGCCAGGTTGCAGACTCTCCGTCACGGCACGCGCCCGCTGCTCCGCTGAAAACTTCCGAACCGTCCGTTCCCTCCGCACCGCATCCGTCACGCTCATCGCCGTCCCTCACACTTGTTGCCTGCGCGACTGTGACGCAGCCCATGCTCACGCTGCCATGTGCGCAGACCGGACGCTTAC
>JADZCB010000435.1 GCA_020851775.1 Gammaproteobacteria bacterium | reverse complement strand
CCCGCACCCCGGCCCACCTGGCCCCGCGGCAATGCCTGATCCACCCCAATCCCATTCGCTTCCGCCACGCCAAGACGTGCTGCGCCGCTCCGGTCGGCGCTTCCTCGCGTTGAATTTACTATCCGTCGGCATCAATGCCAAGCCGTGTCGCCACCGCCGATATCTCAAGAGCGGTGCGCAACTGATTGGCGAACCGCCGAGCCTCATCCTCAGTGCTGAAACCACGCGCATTGATTATCAGCCACTCGCTATCGCGGATCGTGCGGTCCGGAATTCCCGGCTCGAGGAGAACCTCGCGACCGGCGACGGAGAAAAGGTGTTCGCGGGCGTCGATATCGAGATTCTTCGAGATTAAGAAACGCAGGCGCGCCCGGTACCTCGGCGAATCAATCATTCCTGGCCTCCGTCGCAGACACGTGATCCAGCGCGACACACACCTAACGACCCGAAGTACCAGGGGTTTGACGCGGGACACGGCATTAGAGAAACGGCCTGGGCTCAAGCGGCAAAGACCGTCTACGAAAGCCAAGCGCCTCTAAGGTCGGAATCAGCAGTTCTTCGGCGCCTGCCCGACCGACCGCAAACTGCCCCTTCTATTGAAACGCAAGTTCTGCCAACGATAAAAAATTGGCTGTAGCGCGTTAGCAGGCCGCGTCGAGCGCAGGAAGTACACGGACGAGCTCATGTCGCGACATAGCGCCTGTGAGTGGTTTCACAGGCGAAAATTGGGGTCCAATCTATTCGTGCCTGTAGTTATTCTGCTTCGAGAAACAGCGATCGTGAGTGTCAGCTCATGGCCGAACTGCGCCGGCCGAGCGGCAGGCGCAGTATCCCAGTTAAAGCGGACGCTGATCAGATGTCAGTCTGCTCAGCCAACTCCAGCGCGTCGTCGACCTCGATGCCGAGGTACCTGACTGTGCTTTCGAGCTTGGCGTGCCCAAGCAGCAGTTGCACAGCCCGCAGGTTCTTCGTCCGGCGGTAGATCAACGAAGCCTTAGTTCGCCGCATCGAGTGGGTCCCATAGTCCGCCGGATCGAGCCCGACCGACAATACCCACCCATCGACGATGCGGGCGTACTGGCGAGTGCCCAAGTGCGGCGAGCGACGTACCCGGCTCGGGAACAGGTAATCCTCGGACCTCAGCCGGGCGTTTCGGAGCCAATTCTCCAGCGCCTCCCGGGTGGCCGGCGAAATCTCGAACTGGACCGGCCGCTGCGTCTTTTGCTGTAGGACGGTCGCTCTACTGGCGACCCGGTCACCATGGCAGACATCGCGAACGCGCAACTTCACCAGATCGCAGGCGCGCAGCTTGCTGTCGATGCCAAGGTCGAACAGCGCCAGTTCCCGGGCGCGGTTATCCATTTGCAAGCGCGCCCGGATCGCCCAGACTTCCTTGGCCTTGAACGGAGCCTGTTGCCCGACGAGTTTGCCCTTGTTCCAAGGCACGCGAGTGCGCGGACTGTTCGTGCATTCCATGATGGACCTCCTTGCGTTGAGCCGGGCGGCGGGGATTCGCCGGCCGCGGCTGGCAGGCCCGAGGCGCGGGCCTCGTCCTGGCAAGGTGCATCTCGGATTTGAAGTTGTCCGCTATCGGGGCGGACTCACGGGCGCCCCTGACCGGCCAAAAGCGCGCATCCACAGCGGTGGGAAGGCCATCTCGCGGATCGCGGTCTCGACCGATTCGAGCGCGCCATGCAGCGAGCCCTCGCCCCAGCCGGAGACGCCCTCGTCGGTGTCGACGCGCACGAACAGCCAGTTGCACCAGTCGACCCAGAACTTGAAGGTCTCGATCCGCGTGATCCGCATGGCGGCTTGAAACGTTTCAATCCGCGGACGATACTCCAGCCCATGGCGCCAGGCAAGCGGGTCGCACGACCGACGATCGAGGACGTCGCCCGGCGGGCGCGCGTCGCGGTCGGCACGGTCTCGAACGTCGTCAACGAACGCGGCAACGTCGCTCCGCCGCGGGCGGCACGCGTGCACGCGGCGATCGAGGCGCTCGGCTACGTGCCGAACGGCGTCGCCCAGAGCCTGCGTCGCCAGCGGTCGCGTGTCGTCGGCCTGTGCGCGCCGCTGACGTCGAGCACCTACTTCACGGCACTGCTGGAAGCGTTCGAGGACATCGCCTCGTCGCAGCGCTACGAGGTGATGCAGGTGCTCTCGCGCCAAGACCCGGCGCTCGAGGAGCGTCGCGTCCGTGCGCTCGTGGCGCGCAACGTCGACGGGCTCATCGTGATCCCGTCGGTCACGCCGCAACGCACGTTCGACCTGATCGCGCAGGCGAGCGTGCCGGCGGTCATCGTCGATCGCGCATTCGACGACGACCGCTTCGACTACGTCACCGTCGACGACTACGGCGCGATGAAGGCGGTCGTGCGGGCGCTGCTCGAGCGCGGCCACCGGCGACTGCTGTTCGTCGCCCGTTATCCGCAGCTCGTCACTACGCGACGTCGCATCGACGCATTCCGCGCCACCGTGCGCCGTACGCACGACGCGGTCGCGACCGTGTGCGTGCGAGATCCCGACGATGCCGCGTTCTCGCAGCAGGTGCGCGGGATCTTCGCCGGCAAGGCGCCGCCGACGGCGGCCATCGGCAGCAACAGCGCACTCACGATGACCCTGCTGAAGGCGCTGCGCGAGCACGGCATCCGCATCCCGCGAGACGTTTCGGTTGTCGCCTTCGACGCGCCGGACTGGTCGGAGCTGACCGTG
>JADZCB010000434.1 GCA_020851775.1 Gammaproteobacteria bacterium | reverse complement strand
TCGGATTCGAGCAGGTTTTCCGGGATCGCGCCGCAGTTCACGCCGATGAACGCGCGCGGCGCACGCGAGCTGGCATCGTGGATGGCCCGCGCGAGCACTTCCTTGCCGGTGCCGGTTTCACCGCTGATAAAGACCGTGACATCGGTCCGCGCGACCATCTCGGCCTGCTCGAGCAGTTCCTGCATGACCGCGCTGCGGTAGACGATGTTCGCACCGAAACTGCCGTGACAGCGCTTGCGTTCGACGACGGCGCGCACCTGCGCTGCGACTTCGGCGATCAGGCGCTCCTTCGCGATCGGTTTGGTCAGGAAGGCCGCGGTGCCGAGATGCGTCGCCCGCACGGCATCCGGGATCTGTGCCTGCCCGCTCAACATGATGACCGGCAGCGTCGGGTTGCCGGTATGGATTTCCTCGAGCAGGGCGAGCCCGTCCATGCCGTCCATGAACAGATCGGTGACGACGACATCGGGGCGGCTTACCTGGATGCGCGACAGCGCGTCGGCGCCCGAGCCCGCAGTCTGGATGGCGAAACCTGCGCCGCGCAGCCACGCCGAGGTGAGTCGCAGCATGTCCTGATCGTCATCGACGAGCAGCACGGTGCCGGCGACCGGGGACTCCGGGGCCTGCCCGCCATTGCCGTCCGCCGTCATCGTGATTCCTCCCTGATCAGCGGCATCGCGCGTTCCCCGCTGCGTGCCTGGAGCTCCAGACGCCTATTCCACGGTCACGGATTTCGCGAGATTGCGTGGCTGATCGACGTCCGCGCCCTTCAGCACCGCGACGTGATAGGCGAGCATCTGCAACGGCACCGTATAGACGATCGGCGCAATCTCGTCCGGCACGGCCGGTACCGTCATCACGTGAATCGCCGCCGTCGGTGTGACCGCGACCTTGCCGTCGGCGAAAATGTAGAGCTGACCACCCCGCGCCCGTACCTCCTCGAGATTCGATTTCAGTTTTTCGACGAGATCGTTGTTCGGTGCGACCGCGATGACGGGCATTTCATCATCGACGAGCGCAAGCGGGCCATGCTTCAACTCGCCGGCCGGGTAGGCTTCGGCATGGATATAGGAGATTTCCTTCAGCTTCAACGCGCCTTCCATCGCGATCGGGTACATCGACCCGCGACCGAGGTAGAGCGCGTGATGCTTGCTGACGAAGTGCTCCGCGAGCTCCGCGATCGCTTCGTTCAGTTCGAGCACCGCGTTCAGCTTGCCGGGCAACCCCTGCAGCGCCGCCACCAGCTCCCGTTCACGCGCCGCATCGACGCGGTGCCGGCGCCCGAGGACGATCGTCAGCAGCATCAGGCCGACGAGCTGGGTCGTGAAGGCCTTGGTCGACGCGACGCCGATTTCGGGACCTGCACGCGTCATCAGCACGAGTTCGGACTCGCGCGTCAGCGAGCTTTCCGGCACGTTGCACACGGCGAGCGAATGCGCATAGCCGGCGCGTTTCGCTTCGCGCAGCGCGGCGAGGGTGTCGGCCGTCTCACCGGACTGCGAGATCGTCACCAGCAGCGTGTCCTTCGGCACCACGGGATTGCGGTAGCGGAATTCGCTCGCGACTTCGACCGTGCACGGCACACCCGCGATCCCTTCGAGCCAGTACTTCGCGACGGTGCCGGCGTGGAAGCTCGTGCCACAGGCGACGATCGTGACGCCCCTGATGCGATCGAAGATCGCGCCTGCCTCGGGTCCGAAGACGGCGTCGTCGACGCGGTCGTCCTCGAGCCGGCCTTCGAGAGTTTCGGCGACCGCGCGCGGCTGCGTGAAAATCTCTTTCAGCATGAAATGGCGATAACCGGACTTCTCGACCGCATCGGGCGTGAGTTTCGAGATCGACTCGGCGCGGGTGACCTTGTGGCCGTGCTGGTCGTAGATCGTAACGCTGCCGCGGGTGATTTCGGCGACGTCGCCGTCCTCGAGAAAAATGAAGCGCTGGGTCACGGGCAACAGTGCGAAGACGTCCGAGGCGATGAAGTTTTCGCCGATGCCCAGACCAATCACGAGCGGACTGCCGCGCCGCGCGGCCACCAGGCGTTCCGGCGAGCCGCGGCTCATCACGCCAAAGGCGAAAGCCCCGTCCAGCTCGCGTGCGGTGGCCTGCACGGCGGCGAGCAGATCGAGCCCCGCTTCGAGGTGCTGGTGCACCAGGTTGACCGCCACCTCGGTGTCGGTGTCGGACGTGAACTCGTAACCGTTCGCGGCCTGCCGCAGCCGCAGTTCGGCATGATTTTCGATGATGCCGTTGTGGACCAGCGCCACGAGATCGCGGCACACGTGCGGGTGCGCATTGCGGGTGCTGGGGACGCCGTGGGTGGCCCAGCGCGTGTGCGCGATGCCGACGGTGCCGTCGAGTGGTTGCTCGACGAGCACCTGTTCGAGTCCGGATACCTTGCCCTGCACCCGACGGCGCTCGATTTCCTGCGAACTGCCGAGAATGGCCATGCCAGCCGAGTCGTAACCCCGGTACTCGAGCCGCTTGAGCCCTTCGAGCAGGATTGGGGCTACGTGCCTCTGCGCCACCGCGCCGACGATTCCGCACATGTTTTTATCGCTCGCTCCAGAACTTACCGGGGTTTTCAGTATAGCGAACGAACTTCGGCGGCTGCGCCGAAAGCCGTCTCGCATCGCAATTCATTGTGTATCGACTCAGTCGGCCATGTGTTGACCGATTTCTCCGTCCAGCACATGGCGGGCCTTGACCATCTGGCTCGGAGTGAGCGCGTCGCTCATCAATGCGAGGTTGGCCGTCGCGCGCCGATTGCCACGTGAAGCCGCCTCCGTGAACCACGCGTAGGCGAGAAAGTCGTCCTGGCGAACGCCGAGCCCGCGCAGGTAGAGCATGCCGATATTGCGCTGGGCGTCGCGATCCCCGAGTCGCGCCGCGCGCTCGAACCACCGTCCGGCCTCGGCGAAGTCGCGCGTGACGCCGGTCCCCAGGTAATAGTGAATGCCGACGAAATTCACGGCCGCCGGATTGTCGTCGTGCGCGATTGCCCGCGCCCGCTGCAGGGACGCTGCATAATCCCCGCGACCGAACGAGTCCCAGGCATTGGCCTCGTGCCCGCAGCCAGCGGTGCCGAGCGCCGCGCTCAGCACGAGCACACAGCCGATCCCGACCAGCGCTGGCGGGACTTTCACGGCGTGGGCTTCCGTTGAATCGTCAATGTCGTAAGTTGGTCGGGGCGAGAGGATTTGAACCTCCGACCCCCGCAACCCCATTGCGGTGCGCTACCAGACTGCGCTACGCCCCG
>JADZCB010000433.1 GCA_020851775.1 Gammaproteobacteria bacterium | reverse complement strand
GCGAATCTGCTGCCGAACGTCAAAGGACTGCGCGGCCCGTTCGGCTGCCTCAACCGCGCGCGCTACGGGATCGCGTGGGGCGCGATGGGCGCGGCGGAGTTCTGCTGGCACGCGGCGCGTCAGTACACGCTGGACCGCCAGCAGTTCGGGCGTCCGCTCGCGGCGAACCAGCTCATCCAGAAAAAACTGGCCGACATGCAGACCGAAATCACGCTCGGCCTGCAGAGCGTGCTGCAGCTCGGCCGGCTGATCGACCGGGGGCAGGGCGCGCCGGAAGCGATTTCGCTGCTGAAGCGCAACAACTGCGGGAAGGCGCTCGACATCGCGCGCGTCGCCCGCGACATGCACGGCGGCAACGGGATTTCGGACGAGTACCACGTGATCCGCCACGTGCTGAACCTCGAAGCGGTCAATACCTACGAAGGCACGCACGACGTGCATGCGTTGATCCTCGGCCGTGCCCAGACCGGTCTGCAGGCTTTCACGGGCTGATTCGCGGCCCACGACCACCAGGAGTATCGACATGACCAGCAACGACGACATGATGAAGCGCCGCGAAGCCGCCGTGCCGCGCGGTATCGGCCACCTGCATCGGGTCTTCGCCGACCGGGCCGCGAACGGTGAACTCTGGGACGTCGAGGGCCGGCGCTACGTCGACTTCGCGGCCGGCATCGCCGTGCTCAATACCGGCCATCGCCATCCACGCGTGATGGCAGCGATCGAACGCCAGATGCAGCGTTTCACTCACACCTGCTTCAACGTCGCGCTCTACGATGTCTACGTCGAACTCGCCGAGCGGCTCAACGCGCTCGCGCCCGGTGCGACGCCGAAAAAGACCATGCTGGTGTCGACCGGCGCCGAAGCGCTCGAAAATGCCGTGAAGATTGCGCGGGCCCACACCGGTCGCAGCGGCGTGATCGCCTTCCAGGGCGGCTTCCACGGCCGCACGCTGCTGACCGCCGGGCTCACCGGCAAGATCGATCCCTACAAGCGCGGTTTCGGGCCCTTCCCGCCCGAAATCCACCATGCGCGCTTTCCGCACGCGTTGCATGGGATCAGTGTCGAGGACGCGCTTGAATCGATCCACGCGATCTTCCGCAGCGACATCGAGCCCACGCGCATCGCCGCACTCGTCGTCGAGCCGGTTCAGGGCGAGGGTGGCTTCAACGTCGCGCCGCCGCGCTTCCTGCAGGCGCTGCGCGCGCTTTGCGACGAGCACGGCATCGTGCTGATCGTCGACGAGGTGCAGACGGGTTTCGGACGCACCGGGCGGCTCTTCGCGTGCGAATACGCCGGCATCGAACCCGACCTGATGACGCTGGCGAAGTCGCTCGGCGGCGGCATGCCGCTATCCGCAGTGGTGGGCCGTGCGGCGATCATGGATGCGCCGGCGCCGGGTGGTCTTGGCGGTACTTATGCCGGCAACCCGCTCGCCTGCGCCGCAGCGCTCGCGGTCCTGGACGTCATTGCCGAGGAAGATCTGTGCGAACGCGCGCGCACGCTCGGCGGTCAGCTCGTGCGCGGTCTCGAAGCGCTCGCGGCCCGCCACCCGACGATCGTCGAGGTCCGCGGCCTCGGCGCGATGGTCGCGATCGAACTCGGCGAACAGGGTGACGCGACGCGCCCGGCAGCGGCGCTGACGCGTGCGCTCGTCACCCGTGCCGGCGAGCGCGGCCTGCTGATCCTCTCGTGCGGCACGCACGGCAACGTGGTCCGCTTCCTGCCACCGTTGACGATGCCGGCGGCGATCGCCGACGAGGGGCTCGCGATTCTCGCCGCCTGCCTCGACGAACTCGTCACGGTGCCGGCCTGAAGGTTGAACGCTGCGCGCCGACCTCACTCGATAATGTCGAAGCCGACGTTGAACATCAACGCCTCGTCGACGAGGAAGACGAGATCGAAGGACCAGCGGTCCATGTCGAGGCCGAGCGAAGGAATGATCACGGGACCGATGTCGCCGATCCGCACCGGCAGCGAGTCCTCGTGCTCGTCGTGGTAGCCGTGGATGACGCCGCCGGAGAGCTTCAGATGCAGGCTGGTACGTTCGCTGATGCGGTAGAAGTCGAACTGCCGCCCGGCATACAGGTATTGCGAGAACTGGCCGTAGGAATTGTTGAAGAGCCCGAGCCCATAGAACCAGCCGGCCGGCTTCCTGACTTCGGCACCGCCGTAGACCGGCGGTCCTTCGTAGTCGTCATCGTCCGTATAGTGCGTGTAGCTCGCGAATTGCAGCTCGAGCTTGTCGGCGCCGGGCTTGAACAGGAAATCGGTCGGCGCCGCCGCAGCGGCCGCGGGCAACAGCGCCGCGAGGGCGAATTTGCGCGCCACACGGCGCGGGTTCCAGCATTTCATGGTTTCTCCCAAGTGAATTCAGGCTTGCGTGGGCAGCCGGCACTCGTACGCAAAGCCACACTTTCGTCCAGCGTTCCCTGCTGCGGGTGAAGGCAGGCTGAACGGCGGCCGGCCGTCAGCCCGCTTGCGGGTGACGAGACCGTGGCAGTTCCTCGCTGAACTCCTCCCTCTACCCGTCATGCTACGCGCTGGGTCACCGGTTGGTACTGTCCGGAAGTGGTTCAGTGAAAATCCCGCGACGCTGTCGGCAGCCGTCCGAGCAGCGGCGTGTAGTCGAGCAGCCGATCCGCGATCACATGAACGACGGCGCCTTCACGCTGCACTTTGCCGTCGACGCCGAGCAGCCGCGCCCCGAGCAGTTCACGCCGCTGGGCCTCGACGAGGGTGTTCCAGACGATCAGATTGGTGGTGCCACTCTCATCTTCCAGCGTGACGAATACGACACCGGTCGCGGTGCCCGGACGCTGACGCATCGTCACGAGGCCGGCGGTGTGTACCGACGCGCCGTGCGCGAGATGGTGGATTTCAAAGGCGGTCAGGCAGCCGCGGCGCTCGAGACCCGGACGCAGCAGTTCGAGTGGATGGCGGCCGAGCGTGAGACCCAGCGACTGGTAGTCGGCGACGATGTCCTCGCCTTCGGCCGGTTTGCGCAACAGCGGCGCTCCTTCGCGGATGGCGGCGTCACGCAGCAGCGGCAACGGGGCTTCGACGCCGAGGGCGGCCCAGCGCGCACGATGGCGGTGACCGGCGATATTCGCGAGCGCGCCGGCCGCGCCGAGCACGGCGACGTCGTGACGAGCGAGACGCGCGCGATGCACGAGATCCTCGAGCGAGATGAACGGCCGCGCCGCACGCGCCTCGACGACACGTGCAGCCACACCGCTCGCCAGCCCCTTCACGAGCCGCAAACCGAGCCGCAGGATGGGCTCGCCGTCGTCCGCCGCCTCCAACGTGCAGTCCCAGTCGCTATGCTCGACCTCGACCGGGCGCACGACGACACCGTGGCGCCGCGCGTCCTGCATGAGCTGCGACGGCGCATAGAAGCCCATCGGCTGGCTGTTCAGCAAGGCGCAGACGAAGGCCGCGGGCTCGTGACATTTGAGCCATGCCGAGGCATAGGCGAGCAGCGCAAAGCTCGCGGCGTGCGACTCGGGGAAGCCATATTCACCGAAGCCCTGAATCTGGTTGAAGATCCGCTGTGCGAATTCGCCGCTGTAGCCGCGCGCGCGCATGCCGTCGATGAGCTTCGCCTCGAAATGATCGAGACCGCCGTGGCGTTTCCACGCCGCCATCGAGCGACGGAGGCGATCCGCCTCGCCCGGCGTGAAACCGGCGGCGACCATCGCGAGTTTGATCACCTGCTCCTGGAACAGCGGCACGCCGAGCGTGCGTTCGAGCACGTCGCGGACTTCGTCGCTCGGATAGTCGATCGCTTCCTCGCCATTGCGGCGACGCAGATACGGATGGACCATCTCGCCCTGGATCGGTCCCGGGCGGATGATCGCGACTTCGATCACGAGGTCGTAATAGCACGCGGGTTTCAGGCGCGGCAGCATCACCATCTGCGCGCGCGATTCGATCTGGAACACGCCGATGGTGTCGGCGCGCTGGATCAGCGCGTAAGTCGGCGCATCGTCCGGGGGGATGTCGCTCAGCGTGAACGGACGGGCATGCCGCGTGGCGACGAGCGCGAGCGCGCGACGGAGCGCCGAGAGCATGCCGAGTGCCAGACAATCGACCTTCAGCAGGCCCAGCGCTTCGAGATCGTCCTTGTCCCACTGGATGACGGTGCGGTCGGGCATCGCGGCATTCTCGATCGGCACCAGTTCGTCGAGTGGGCCATCGGAGATCACGAAGCCGCCGACGTGCTGTGACAGATGCCGGGGGAAGCCGATCAGCTCGGCGACCAGCGTGATCAGCCGCTGCATCACCGGCAACGCCGGATCGAAACCGACCTCGCGCAGGCGTTCGTCGATCGCCGCGCGACCATCCCACCAGAAGACATTGCGCGCGATCCGATCGACTTGTTCGACCGACAACCCGAGTGCCTTGCCGACGTCGCGAACGGCACTGCGCGCGCGATAAGCGACGACGGTGGCGGCGAGCGCGGCGCGGCGGCGGCCGTATTTGCGATAGACGTACTGGATGATCTCCTCGCGCCGTTCGTGCTCGAAGTCGACATCGATGTCGGGCGGCTCACCGCGTTCACGCGAGAGGAAGCGTTCGAACAACATGTCCATGCGCGCGGGGTCGACTTCGGTGATGCCGAGGCAGTAACAGACGGCCGAGTTCGCCGCCGAGCCGCGGCCCTGGCACAGGATGCCGCGCGAGCGCGCGTAGCGGACGATGTCGTGCACGGTGAGGAAAAAGGCTTCGTAACCGAGTTCGGCGACGAGGGCGAGTTCGTGTTCGAGTTGCGCACGTACCTTCTCCGGCACGCCTTGCGGCCAGCGCTTGCCGGCGCCGCGCCAGGTCAATACCGCGAGTTGCTGCGTCGGCGTGCGGCCGGCGGGCACGAGCTCGCGCGGATAGGCATAGCGCAGATCGGCGAGCGAGAAGCGGCAGCGTTCGGCGATGCGTACGCTCTCGTCGAGCAATGCACGCGGATAGAGCCGCGCGAGCCGGGCACGCGGCCGGAGATAGCGCTCGCCGTTCTGGAACACGGTGCCGCCGATCGCCGACAGCGGACGCTTCAGGCGGATGGCGGTCAGTACGTCGACGAGCGGTCGTCGTACGGGGAGGTGCATGTGGACGTCGCCGGCAGCGACGAGCGGAAGATCGAGGGCGCGCCCGAGTGTCGCGAGTTCGTCGAGGCGCGAGAGATCGTCACCTTCGTAGAAGCGTTCGACGGCAAGCCACGCGCGGGCGGAGAAATGTGTCGCCAGCCAGCGCCCGGCATGCGCATCGGGGGCGATGCCGGGCAGCCACAGCGCGAGCAGCGATGAACGGGCGGCAGCGGCGAGATCCTGGCGTGTCATGCGGTAGCTGCCCTTCGCGCACTGGCGCCTGGCGTCGCTGATGAGACGGGACAGCACGGCATAGCCCACGAGGTCCGGCACGAGCAACACGACGCGCAGGCCGTCGTCCAGTGTGAATTCGCTGCCGATGATCAGCCGACATCCCTCTGCCCGCGCCGCGACGTGGGCGCGAACCACGCCGGCGAGCGAGCATTCGTCCGTCAGCGCGAGCGCCCGATAACCGAGCGTCACCGCCTGGCGGAGCAGCTCGTCAGGGTGTGAAGCCCCGCGCAGGAAGCTGAAACTGCTGACGCAATGCAGCTCCGCATAGTCCGGGTCGGTGGCAGTCGGCATCGGGAGCAGGCAGGAATACTGGTTTTATATACAG
>JADZCB010000432.1 GCA_020851775.1 Gammaproteobacteria bacterium | reverse complement strand
TGACCCCGCTCGCGGCGCTGATCCTCGTCCCCTGGTATGGCATCACCCGCGGCTACAGCGCCTGGGCGTGGCTGAGCCTGGTCGTGTTCCTGTTCGCCTGCGGCATGTCCATCACCGCGGGCTATCACCGCCTCTGGTCCCACCAGACCTACCAGGCGCATGCCGCGGTGCGCTGGATCCTCGCCGTGTTCGGTGCGATGGCGCTGCAGAACAGCATCCTGATCTGGGCCTCGCAGCACCGTCGGCACCATCTCTACGTCGACGACGTCGACAAGGACCCCTACAGCGCGAAGCGCGGCTTCTGGTTCTCGCACATGGGCTGGATACTGCGCGACTATCCGAGCGGCCGGAACGACTTCTCGAACGCTCGCGACCTGGAACGCGATCCGATCGTCATGTTCCAGCATCGCCACTATCTCGCGCTCACGCTGGCGACCAACATCGGCCTGCCGCTCGCGCTCGGCTGGGTGGTCGGCGACGTCTGGGGCGTGTTCCTGCTCGGTGGCCTGCTGCGCCTGGTGGTGAACCACCATTTCACCTGGTTCATCAACTCGGCGGCACACGTCTGGGGCTCGCAGCCCTACACGGACGAGAACACCGCGCGCGACAACCCCGTGATGGCGCTCCTCACCTACGGCGAGGGCTACCACAACTTCCACCACATCTTCCAGAACGACTACCGCAACGGCGTGAAGTGGTGGCAGTACGATCCGACCAAGTGGCTGATCGCCGCGCTGTCCTGGACGGGGCTCGCATCGAACCTCAAGCGCGTGCCGGATCTGTGGATCCGGCGCGCGCAGCTCGCGATGCAGTTCAAGCGCACCGAGCATGCGCTGGCGAAGCGGCATGCGCGCTTCGGCGACGAGCAGCTCGAGCGCGCGCGCGCGCGCGTCGCCGAGGAATACGCCGCGTTCCGCAGGGCGCTCGAGGAGTGGGCGAGGGTGCGCGAGCAGTGGGTCGCCGACCGCAAGCAGCGTCTGCTGCAGAAGTGGGAGGAGACGAGCTTCCGGCTGCGCCTCGAGCAGATCGAGGTCGAGCTGCGCATGCAGCAGCGGCGGCTGCGCGCGATCAGCCGCGCATACGCCTGACGCCGGGAGCGGCCGGCACGCACGCAGTCACCGCACCCCGCCGGCTGCACCGCGACGCATGAGTCGTCCGTGGATCGAGTTCGTGCAGAGCCAGCGTCTGCCCTGGACGCGCGGCCGGCCCTGCCCGGCTGCGGCTACTTGATGAGCACCACCGGCACCCTGGCCTGCTGCACGACCCGCTGCGCGACCGAGCCGAGCACCGTGCCGATGAGCCCGCCGCGCCCGTGCGTGCCCATGACGATTTCGTCGCAGCCCTTGTCGGCGGCGTATTCCACGACCACCGAGCCGATGTCGCCCACGCCGATGTGATGCTCGGCCGGCACGCCGGCCGCGCGCAGCCGCTCGACCGCGGGCTGCAGGACCTTCATCGCCTCTTCGCGGTAGTAGGTCTCCAGACTCTCGGCGCTGACGAACATCTTCACGTTCACGCCGACGGCCGGCGTCTGCACGTTCAGCAGATGGATCCGCGCGCCCTGCGGCGCCGCCGCGCAGCGTGCGATCGCGTACTGCAGCGCGCGGTCGGAAAAAGCCGAGCCGTCCACGGGTACGAGCAGGGTCAGCATGGTCGGGTCCTCTGGTCTGGGCGGTCTGCGATCGTGGCCGGCTACGGGGGCGTCTCGTCGTCGCGGCGTGCCAGGTCGACGGGCCCGGCGGGACGCGCCGGTGCCGGCCGCGGCCACAGCTTGCCGATGGCCACGACCAGCACGGCACCGACCACGGCCGCGCCATAATGCAGCGCGGCGCCGATCTCGATGCCCCGTTGCTGGAACAGCGCATCGCCGGTGATCATGCCGCCGCCGATCCAGCCGAGCAGCGCCGCGCCACCGACGATCACGATGGGGAAGCGGTCCATGAGGTTCAGCACGAACCGGCTGCCCCAGACGATGATCGGAATGCTGACGATCAGGCCGAAGATCACCAGGACCAGGTTGTCCTTGGCGGCAGCGGCGATGCCGATGACGTTGTCGAGGCTCATGACCGCATCGGCCACGACGATGGTCCGGATCGCGCCACCGAGGCTGGTGGCGGCATCGATTTCGTGACCTCCTTCTTGCTGCGGCATCAGGAGCTTCACGCCGATCCACAGCAGCAGCACGCCGCCGACGATCTTGAGGAACGGGATCTGCAGCAGCTGCAGCGCGAAGAAGATCAGTACGACGCGCAGCGCCACGGCGCCGAACATGCCCCAGAAGATCGCCTGCTTGCGCTGCGCGTCCGGCAAGCGGCGCGACGCGAGCGCGATGACCACCGCGTTGTCGCCCCCCAGGAGGATGTCGATGACGATGATCTGGCCGACGGCGATCCAGAACTCGGGAGATGCAAATTCCATCATCGACTTCCGGACGAGGTGTGGCGGCGCAGCTTACCTTTGCCGGGGGGGCGGGAGCCAGCATCGGGGCGCCGCGGGGCGGCGTGGCGCCGTCCATCGTCGGCCCGCAGATCCAGCTCGTGACCGCGGATGCGCACCTTCGAGAGGCGCGCGAGTACCGCCTGCGGAAGGTTCGCGGGCAGTCGCACCAGCGTGTAGTCGGCGCGGATGTCCACGCCGTTGATCTGCGTGCCGTGCAGCCGCGCTTCGTTGGCGATCGCGCCGACGATGCTGCCGGGCTGGGCGCCGTGGCGATGGCCGACGGCGAGGC
>JADZCB010000431.1 GCA_020851775.1 Gammaproteobacteria bacterium | reverse complement strand
GTGGAAGTACGACACGGTGCGGGATTACGAGACCGCGAATGGGCGTCCCGGCCGCGGCGGATCGCTTGCGGCCTATGGCGGCCCCGTCATCGTCGGCAACCACCTCTACATCCTGTCCGGGATGGATTTGCTGAATGCCGGGCTGCCGGGCAACGTCCTGCTGGCCTTCGAGATCCCGGAAATGAGGGTGCGTGATGGACGCGTCGGGGATACGTCGCGCACGGAACGGTGACGTTGTAGCTCGGCGGCTCGTGATCGCCAAATCCACCTTGCTGAGGCCTCATGCGATCAGAGCGGCAGCATGGGCGCGCCCACGACTGCTCCACGAACACTCGCGCTTCGAAGACCAAATTGTAGAGATCCCGTAGGGCGCACCGAAACCCGGGATCTTTCGCATACCGGCACGCGCTATCCCGGGTTGCGTGCTACACCTGCGCGACGAGCAGCCGGCGTGTCCGGCCCGGCCCCCTTTGCGAATGCCGCACGGCACGTTACGGTGCGCGGCATGTCCGTTCCCTCTTCGAACTCGCCGGCGTCGCATTGGCCGCTGGTGCTGTCCGCCGCGGCGATTCTGATGATCTCGATGGGCGCGCGCCAGTCGCTGGGGCTTTTCGTCACGCCGATCGACGGCGCCACCGGGCTCGGTATCGCGACCGTGAGCCTCGCCTTCGCCGTCTCCCAGCTGATCTGGGGAGCGGCACAGCCGGTCTACGGTGCATTGGCCGAACGCTGGGGTACGCGGACGGTCATCGTCGTCGGTGCGTTGCTCGTCGCGCTTGGGATGGCGATGACGCCGTTCGCGCGCTCGCCGCTGAGCTTGACGTTCTGGATCGGCGTCGTCGCCGCCGCCGGGGCCGCCGGCGGCAGCTTTGCAGTCCTCATCGGCGGCATTGCGCGCCATCTGCCGGAGGAGCGACGCGCGTTCGCGACGGGCTTCGTCAATGCCGGCTCGTCCTTCGGACAGTTCCTGTTCGCGCCACTCGCGCAGATGTTGATCGCGGCCTTCGGCTGGGTCAGCGCGATGCTCGCACTCGCGGCCTCCGCCTTGCTGACGATCCCGCTCGCCTGGACCATGACGCGCGCGACGCGGGCCGCGCCAGCGCTGGTCGCGCATGCCGAATCCCCGCTCGGCGAACAGTTGAAGCGCGCGTTGCGCGAACGCAGCTACCTGCTGCTGCACCTCGCGTTCTTCACCTGCGGTTTTCACATCGCGTTTCTCGTCACGCACCTGCCGGGTGAGGTCGCGCTGTGCGGATTGTCGCCGGCGGTTTCGGCTTCGTCGCTCGCGCTGATCGGGCTGTTCAACATCGCTGGCAGCCTGTCCGCCGGCGCGTTGAGTCAGCGCTACCGGATGAAGAACGTGTTGATGGCGACGTATGGCGCGCGCGCCGTGATCATCGGCCTCTACCTGATTGCGCCGAAGACGGCCTGGACCTTCTATCTCTTCGCCGCCGCGCTCGGTTACACCTATCTCGCGACGGTGCCGCCGACCGCCGGACTCATCGGCAAGCTGTTCGGGCCGCGCCATCTCGCGACCCTGTTCGGTCTCACGCTTTTCACGCATCAGATCGGCGGCTTCTTCGGCGCCTGGCTGGGCGGCCTCACGATCAGCCGCTTCGGTGATTACACGTGGATGTGGTACGCGGACATCGTCCTTGCCCTCGCCGCGGTGATCTGCCATCTGCCGATCCGCGAAGCCCGTCCGATCGCACGAGCCGTGCCGGCGTGAATGAATGTAGGGCTGGCGCATGAAGCCCAGCCTACGACCCCTGTCTTGGCGAACGCGTAATGGGGCTGCCGAAGTCCTGGTGAACGCGCGCCACGAACATCGCAGCCGGGAGCCTCGTCTGCCTGCGTCGCAGGGCGAACCATCCGTGACGGCGTGTAGACCCGCACCGCTCGATATCGCCAACCCTTCGGCCAGCGCGAAGCTCATCGCACCGGGTATCAGCCGGCCTTCGAAGCCGGGTTCGCGCGCAGCCTCGGGCGCGTTGACGAATTCCTCCGGACGTTCGGCGATGCTCACGGGCTGCTCCTTCTCGTATAGAGGCGCCGGAGCCTAGTATTACCCTCCGTGTCCTCCGTGCCTGGATTAAAAAAGGGAAATCAAAGCGCCGGATTTGGCTACGACGACGTGCGCCGGTGTGCGCTCACAGCAGCTTCGCGAAGCTCAGCTCGTGACCGTCCGGATCCGTCAGGTGGAAATAGCGCTCGCCCCACGGTGCATCGCGCGGCGGCG
This sequence comes from Gammaproteobacteria bacterium, assembly GCA_020851775.1. Lineage (GTDB taxonomy): Bacteria > Pseudomonadota > Gammaproteobacteria. The sequence continues at coordinate 537 of JADZCB010000431.1, read as the reverse complement.
ACTCGGGTGTGAAGCCGGCGGCGAGCGCGAGTGCATGCATCGCATCGACGTCGTCGACGTGGAAGATTGCGCGGCCCCACCACTGCCACCGTTTCTCCGGGCCGACGAGGATCAGATTCAGGTACTGACCGCCGCAGTGGAAGGACGTGAACTCGACGTCCTCGCCGCCGTAGCGCAGCGCGAAGCCGAGGGCACGATAGAAGCGGACCGCGCGTCCCATGTCGTGCGTCGCGAGCGTCAGCGCATCGATCGAGCAAATGGCCACGGTGGCGATCAGATCAAGCGCGCGATCAGCCAGCGCCCGATGTCCGCGATCTGCTCGGCGCACACCGCATGCTCCATCGGATAGGTGCGATAAGTCGGCGCATAACCCAGATCACGCAGGCGCTCGATAGTCAGACGGCCCATCGCTTCCGGCACCAGCGGATCGAAGACCCCGTGGTGGACTTCGATCGGCAGTTCCCGGCTCGCTGCCGTCGGCGCTGCATCCCCGCCGGTCGCGAAATAAGTCGACAGCGCGAGCAGACCGGCGAGTCG
>JADZCB010000430.1 GCA_020851775.1 Gammaproteobacteria bacterium | reverse complement strand
TCTTGAAATATCCGGAAGAAGGCCATCAAACCCCGGCACTCTTCAAAGCCGCGATGCGCGCGTCGCGCAGCAGATCCTTGATCTTGGGACCGGCGCCGTGCGCGGCGACCAGGGCGCCGACATCGACGGCGCGGGCGAGCTCGAAGGCGCGGCGCAGGCGCGCGGCCTGGGGGTAGTCGCGATGCTCGAAGCCTGCCCGGCCGCGCGCGTCGATTTCGCAGGCGAGCAGGATGTCGTCGAAACGATCGGGGCGGCGGAAGGCGTCCATGCGTTCGAGGAGGTCGATCACCGTCGTCTGCCGCAGTTCGAGCCCGCGATGCACGTTCGTGTGTTCACGGGCGACGACCACGGCGAGTTCACGCAGTGCCTGCGGCACGCGCAGCCGGGCGCACAGCGCGTTCAGCAGTTTCACCGAACGATCTTCATGCCCGATGTGTCGCGGCAGCATCACCGGCGGTGTCGTAGCCTTGCCGAGATCGTGAGTCAGCACCGCGAAGCGTACATGCGCGGGCGCGCCGAGCCGCGCGGCCTGGGTCAGGCACAGCAGCAGATGGACGCCGCAGTCGATTTCGGGGTGGTGCTGCGCCGGTTGTGGCACCCCGAACAGCGCGTCGACTTCCGGCAACACGACCGCGAGCGCACCACAGTCGCGCAGCACTTCGAAGAAGCGCGCGGGATAGGGCTCGCCGAGCGCGCGTTCGAGTTCGCGCCAGACGCGTTCCGGCGTCAACGTCGACAGCTCGCCGCGTGCCGTGATGTCGCGCATCAGCGCCTGTGTTTCGGGCGCGACGCTGAAATCGAGGCGCGCAGCGAAGCGCGCGACACGCAGCGTGCGCAGCGGATCTTCGACGAAGGCCGCCGTGACGTGACGCAGCACGCCGGCAGCGAGATCACGCTGACCATCGTAGGGATCGATGATGTGCCCGTCGGCATCCTCGGCCATCGCGTTGATGGTCAGATCGCGCCGTGCGAGATCCTGTTCCAGGGTCACGCTGCGGGCGGTGTCGACGGCAAAGCCCGTATAACCACGGCCCTGCTTGCGTTCGGTGCGGGCGAGTGCGTATTCCTCCTGGGTCGCCGGGTGGAGGAAGACCGGAAAATCCCTGCCGACGCGGCGGTAACCGAGGGCAATCATGTCGTCTTCGCCAGCGCCGACCACGACCCAGTCGCAGTCGGCGATGGGTACCCCCAGCAGTCGATCGCGCACGGCGCCACCGACACGATAGATCTTCATCGTCGGATTGACGCGGCCACGCGCGTCAGCGGCCTGCGTGTCGGCGCAGTTCGTCGTAACGCTGGCGTTCCCCGCCACGCCCGAGGCAGCGCGCAATCATGCCGTCGATTGCGACCGGCACGATCCCGAGGCGTTCGAAGCCGTTCTCGCCGGTCACGACGGCGTCTTCGCTCGCCGCACGGAAGTTGTCGCGCGAAAACGGCTTGCCCGGCAGGTGCTCGAACATCTCGGCCTGGAGACGCGAGGCCGTGAGGCCGAGCGGCAGCACCAACCGGCGGCGGCCCAGTGTGGTGAGCAGCTTGTCGAGGAGTTCGGCAAGGGTCATCACCGCCGGCCCACCGAGATCGTAGGACTGGCCGATGCTGCGTCGATCATCGAGCGCGCGCACGAAGGCCGCAGCGACATCGCCGACGTAGACGGGCTGGAAGCGCGTCTGCGCGCAGGCGAGCGGCAGCACCGGCGCGAAGCGCGTCAGCGCTTCGAAACGATTGAGCAGGCCGTCTCCCGGACCGAATACGAGCGACGGCCGGAAAATCGTCCACTCGAGTCCGGAACCGCGCACCAGCATCTCGGCTTCTCCTTTCGTGCGCTGGTAGTGACTGGTCGCAACGGGTGCCGCCTTCAACGCGCTCATGTGCAGGTAGCGTGTGACACCCGCCGTGCCGCAGGCGTCGATCACGCTGCGCGAGAGATCGACGTGGACACGGCGGTAGCCGCTACCGTCGTCGCCCTTTTCATTGAGGATGCCGACGAGATTCACCGCCGCGTCGCAGCCCGCAAGGGCCGCCGCGAGTGCTGCCGCATCGCCGGGGTCGTATTCGACGCAATGTGCGGCCGGCAGCAGCCACACATCGCGGGCACGTTCGCGCGAGCGGGTCAGGATCAGTGCCTGGTGGCCCGCGCGCGTCAGGTGCTCGGCGAGTACCGTGCCGATGAAGCCGCTGCCGCCGAACACGGCGACGCGTCGTGATGTTTCGTTCATGGACTTGCTGCCGTTGCGGTCAGTCGTTGCACGCTGCAGTTGCCGTTCGCGCCGCCGGGTGTGAGATCCGCTAACCGGCTCGACAGCGGCGTCAGTCGCTCACCCATCCGGTGTTCGTAGACGGCAGCATAGAACAATGCGCGCCGCACGTAGCCTTCGGTCTCGCTGAACGGAATGAGTTCGACCCAGACATCGGCCGGTACGCAACCCGCTTTCGGCAACCAGGATTTCACGCGTCCAGGCCCGGCATTGTAGGCGGCCGCCGCGAGCGGGAAACTGCCGCCGAACTGACGCAGCACGCGTCGGAGATATTCCGAGCCGAGCTGAATGTTCTTGCCGGGAAGCAGCAGCTCGGACGGGTTCTTCCATGGCATGCCGAGATGCCGCGCGGTCTCCGCGCCCGTCGTCGGCAGCATCTGCATCAATCCGAGCGCGCCGGCGCCCGAGCGCGCGTCGACGACGAAGGCGCTCTCGCCGCGGATGATGCTGTAAATCAGCGACGGCGGCAGACCGCGTCGTTGCGCGGCGTTACGGACGTCGCGCTCGAAGAGCAGCGGAAAGCGCAGCTCGAGATCGTCGTAGGACTGGACCGCGCCGAGCGCGACGATCACCCGATCATGCCAACCCCATTCGTGCGCGAGTCGGGCCGCGATTTCGACGTCATGTTTCGGCAGGTTCGTCAGCAGCCACTGCCATTCCTGATTCGCCTGTTGCCGCAGACCGAGGCGGTAGAACTCGCGTGCACGCATGACCCCGGCGTTGGCGCCCACGCGGGCGCGAGCGGCGGCGTCGGGCGCTATCGGCCGATGTCCCAGCGTGTACTCGATCCCGAGCCTGTCGCTGGCGAGAAAACCGTAGTAGTCGCGCTCGCCGGCCACGGCGCGATACGCCTGCGTCGCGGGTATCTGTTCGCCGATTTCCTCGAGCGCGCGCGCATGCCAGTAACGCCAGCGAAACGCGTTCGCCGGGGTCGTGGCCGGCGTTGCCGTCCAGTCGGCGAGCCGTCGCCAGTCGCGGGCGAGAAGGGCCTCGCGGATCCGTGCCCGCTCGACGACACCGTCGAGTCCGTGTGCCGGAACGTTGGCGAGCATCGCCAGCCGTTCCGGGTGCTGACGACCGGTCGCACCGAGTGCGATCGCACGCAGGACCACCGCCGCCTCGGTGTCCGGGTAGGTATGGCGCAGGCGTGCCGCTCGCCACAGCGCCTGGGCGCGGCCCGGATCACTGCCGGCGAGCGTCACCACGGCCAGTCCGAGCAGCGCGCGCGTGCGCGGTGTGGCGCGGGTCAGCGCAGGTTGCGCGAGGATGTTCGCCGGCGTCAGCTTCACGGATTTCAGCACGGCGTCGAGGTCCTTCAGCGGCAGCCCGGCGAACCGCCGCAACAGGAAGCCGGCGAGTGTCGTGCGCTGCTGGCCGAGCGCGAGCCAGACGCGCGCGAGCGCGAGCGTCTCGTCGAGAGCGCCGCTGCGGCGGAGATGCTCGAACGGTTCGTCGCAGGCGTCGATCTGGGAATGACCGACCAGCCACAGTTTTTCGACGTCAGGCGTCACCGCGTCCAGGCGGTCGGTTTCGAGCCGCGCACGCAGTGCGAGACAGCCGAGGATCGCATTGCCGGTCGGCGCCGCGAAGCGTACGAGCAGGTTCCACTGGTGGAGCTGACCAAGCTGACGCAGCCAGTCGCCACGCAGGCGTTCGCCCAGGTAAGTACCGGCTTCGCGAGTCAGAAAGTCCTCGACCTGTGCGACCGGCAGCGTCGCGAGTTGGCCACGCAGACGCTGATATTCGAGGTAGGGATAGAGCGCGTAGTGTTCGAGACCGCGTGCCAGCCCCGTCGTGTCATGACCGGCGAGCGCGGCTTCGTAGGCCGCACGGAAACGCGTGCGCTCGGCGCTCGGCTCGGCCGCACGCGCGATCGCGCAACAGGCCAGCAGCAGAACGAACAGTATGCGAAACTTCATGGCGTGGGCCCGCATTGTCGCCACCGCCTCCCGCCCATGCAACGACTTCGCGTCGCGATCGCAGCCGGTGCAGGACACGAGCCAAGGAGATTACCGATGAGCGCTGCCGAACCGGCGGGCGCGGACGCTGCCGCCGTCACCACTCTCATCCGTGCACGTCGCACGGTACATGAGTTCACTGCACGACGACCGCCGCATGCACTCGTGCTCGAGGCGCTGGACGCGGCACGCTGGGCACCGAACCACCATCGCACCGAACCCTGGCGCTTCACGCTGCTGGGACCGCAGGCGATTGCGCGCGTGATCGATCTCAACACCGAGTTCGTGCGCGCGAAAAACGGTGATGCCGCGGCGGCCAACAAGCGCGCACGCTGGCAAGCGGTGCCGGGCTGGCTGGTCGTCACCTGCGTGCGCAGCGATGATCCCGTGCGCGAGCGCGAGGACTATGCCGCCTGCTGCTGTGCCGTACAGAATTTCGCGCTCGCACTGTGGGCGGCGGGTATCGGCAGCAAGTGGTCGACCGGCGCGCTCACCCGTGATCCCCGTTTCCTGACCGCGATCGAGGCTGACGCCGCGCGCGAGTTCTGTGTCGGCCTCGTGTGGTATGGCTACGCGGCCGCGATCCCCGCGCAGACGCGCAAGCCGCTCGCGGACGTGCTGCGCGATGTCGACTGAAGCATCGCGCATGCGCATGCATCAGGCGCGTTTCGCGATCGTCACGCGTGGACGCGGCACGCTCGACATCACGCGCGACGTGCAGGCAATCGTCGGCGACAGCGCGAT
>JADZCB010000429.1 GCA_020851775.1 Gammaproteobacteria bacterium | reverse complement strand
GGGCGCGCCACTCCGTTCCGTCGATCACGCTTGCCGTCCCTGTCGCCGCAGCCGGCCGAAGCCGGTGCGGGGGACCGGCGCATGGTGGGACGCGGCGAGGCCGTTGGTCAGCGGCACCACCGGGCCGGCGTCCCGGGCGTCCTGCGTTGCCTCCGTCTTGGCCATGCCGACCCACGCGATCGCTTCGTCGATGCCGCTGAAGTGCTGGACGCTGCACCCGAGCGGCGTGGCGACGGCTGCAAACTCGGCGAAGTGATCATCGCAGGCCGCGTTGTAGAGGCAGAAGGCGGCGCGCAATCCCTCGGCATCGAGACCACACAGCAAATCGCCCTGCCCCGCCGCGACGCTCGTACGCAGGTCGCGGAAACGGCTCGCGCGCTCGATGATCGCCTGTCGGGAACCGTCGGCCTCGGCGATCCGCATCAGATCCTGCCACAGCATCTGCAGATGGAGCCGCGATACCATGAACAACGGGCCGAGGTCGACGTGCACGATGCCGTAGCGCGTCTTCGACTTGTACAGATACTGCAGCATGGCGATGTTCTCTGCTTGCGCGTTTTTGAACGATATGGCGCTTCGAGCGGAGCCGGCGTGCGGGACGTCGCAATCGCAGCGGGTGAGACAAGGGTTTGCGCTTCAGCGCTTGACCGGTGCCGCGAGACGTGAAGTCGATCACGCTTCACGCGTGGCCGCGACCTCGGGTCGCCGCCGTGTCCTGGATGGGAGGTCGCCGCCCTCGAGGTCGGGTTCGCGACGAAGTCCCGCGACGACCGAGGCTGCCCTCCGCGGTGCCTCATGCCACCGCGCGGCCCTCACGGCCCTCGCGATGTTCGCCGGCTTTCTCGCTGTTGCGGTTCTTCCCGGGCTCGCTGCCGGGCGTCGCGGGTGAGTATTCGCCGCGGTGCCGCTGCCACGCGTACAGCGCGTCCAGCACGTCCTGGGACGCGATATCGAGTGCCGCCGGCAACGGCGCCCCGCGCTGGACAGCCCAGCGCAAAGCGATGATCACCTGCATCGTGGTCTCGATGACCGTCGGCAAATCCTGCGCTTCGTCGTTCATGCCGCAAAAGGATAAATCGCCCGCAAGGGTCCGACCTGTCAGCGGAGGACCTATTCCGGCACGGACAATTGTCACAGAACGTGACGGCGGGCGTGCAATGTTGGCGACTGGCGCACCCACGAAACTGCCGGGTGCACGTTCAGTAGACGCGTACCGCGTGCGGATCGAATCCCGCCCACACCGCGTGACCGGGCGCGAGTCCGAGCGCCGTGACACTCTCGCGGCTCAGCAGCGCCTGCAGGCGCAGACCGACATCGAGCGTCACGTGGATCCCGTCATCGTCGGTGGCGAGCGCGATCACCTGCCCCGCATAGACGTTGCGCAGGCTCGATTCGAGGCGGGCGCTGGACACCACGATGCGCGCCGGGTCGATTTGGATGCGCGTGCCGCCTGCAATGTGTCCAGCGACGTGCACCATCACCCCGCCGACGTCGAACGCATGGCGGCGCGCGTCGAACGCGCCGCCGAACAGGTTCATGCGCTTGCCGCGCGTGACGCGCCCATCGCTGACATGAAGCGTGACGTCTGCAAGCGCGAGGGCGAGTGTCGCATCGTGCGTCGCGAACACCACGGCGCGCAGCCCGGCAGTGCGCAAGTCTCGCAGCACGTGCTTCATCGTATCGACCGTCGTGACATCGAGGGCGTTGAAGGGCTCGTCGAGCAGCAGCACCTCCGGTGCGAGCGCGAGCGCCCGTGCGAGCGCCACGCGCTGCGTTTCGCCACCGGACAGTTCACGCGCCGGGCGGGCGGCGAGCGTCTCGATGCCGAGTTGCGCCAGGGCGGCGTCGGCGCGCCGCCTGGCCGCCGGCGTCGTGACACCACGCAGCCGCAGGCCGAGTTCGACGTTCGCCTGCACGCTGCGATCGAACAGCCACGGCTGCTGACTCACGTAACCGACACGACGCAACAGCGCCGCGCGCGACTGCGCGTCGATGACGTTGCCTGCATAGCGCAGCGTGCCGCGTGCCGGCGCGAGCAGACCCGCCAGCGCATCGAGCAAGGTACTCTTGCCGGCGCCGTTCGGACCGAGCAGCGCGGTGATCACATGCTCGTCGATGTCGAGCGAGGGCAGCTCGAGCACCGTGCGGGCCGCGCGCACGAGCCGCACGTCCCACAGTTCGTACAGCGCCATCAGCGTGCCCCCCGCAGACGGCCCAGCGCGAGATTGACCAGCAGGGCGGCGGCGACGAGAACGATGCCGAGCGCGAGTGCCAGCGCGAATTCGCCCTTGCTCGTTTCGAGCGCGATGGCGGTCGTCATCGTGCGCGTGTGACCTTCGATGTTGCCGCCGAGCATCATCGCGACGCCGACTTCACCGAGCGCCCGGCCGAAACACAGCACCGTCGCCGCGACGATCGCCCGCCGCATCTCGAGCGTGACGAGCAGCGCCTGCTGCCAGCGGTTCGCACCGAGCATGCGGCAGGTTTCGGCGAGACGCGGATCGCACGACTCCACGGCGCCGAGCACCAGGTTCGCCATCAACGGCGCTATCAGCACCGCCTGGCCGATGATCATCGCCGTCGGGCTGAACAGCAGGCCGAACTCGCCGAACAACCCGCGCCGCGACAGCAGCCCGTAGAGGACGAGACCGACGACGACGGTCGGCAGCGCCGTCAGGGCATCCAGCACGTGACGCAGCGCGGACTTGCCACGAAAACGCGCGAGCGCGACCAGCACCCCGACCGGAATCGCCACGAGCGCCGCGCACGCGACCGCCGCGAGCGATGTCGATACCGACGTGATGACGATGATCGCGAGCGACGGCTCGCCGGACGCGAGGAGCTGCCACGCGCGCGACAAGGATTCGGCGTAATATTCCATGCAGCGCGCAGTGTGGCTTGAATGGCGTGCTCAGCGCGCCGTTTCCGGCACGAACAGGCGTTCACCATCGACGGTATACCCGTCGATCAGGCGCTGGCCTCGCGCACCGGTCAGAAACCCGGCCCACGCCCGTGCCGCAGACACTTGTACATGCGGATGACGCGCCGGATTCACGACGATCACGTGATAGGGGTTCGACAGCAGTGCGTCACCCTCGTACAACAACACCAGCGACAGCGCCCGGCGCCGCGCGAGCCAGGTTCCGCGGTCGGCGAGCGTGTAGGCCTGTTTCTCGGCAGCGATCTGCAGGACCGGGCCCATGCCCTGTCCCGCGGCGAGATACCAGTCGCCGCGAGGTGCAATCCCGGCCGCCGCGAACAGCGCGAGTTCCTTCATGTGCGTGCCCGACTGATCGCCGCGCGACACGAACGGTGAACGCGTCCGCGCGACGCGGGCGAGTGCGTCCGCCGCACTCGCCGCTTCACGCAGATGCGCCGGATCGGCCGCGGGACCGACGAACACGAAATCGTTCCGCATCACCGGTGCGCGCTCGATACCATCGCCCGCGGCGACGAATGCCGCCTCGGCCTCCGGGTCATGGACGAGCACGACATCGACATCGCCATTGCGGGCGAGCGCCAGCGCCTTGCCGCTGCCGACGGCAATGACATCGACCGTGATCCCCGTCGACTGCGTGAACGCCGGCACCAGTCGATCGAGCAGACCGGAATCCTGTGTGCTGGTCGTCGTCGCCAGCCGCACGCGCTCGGCGGCGGCCGACGGCAGGGAGACGCCGTGCACGAACACCAGCAGCAAGACGAGAATACGTAACATTGAGGCTGATCCCGGAACGGCCCGGTCGCATCATGGCGGCGGCCTCCGCCGCCGACAAGCGACGGCGGACGTCACGCCCGCGCCGGGCCGGGTCACGCGGATCCGCTGATCATGCAGGCACTCTTCGCGCTCCCGCTCTCCGAGTCATTCCTCCGCGTCGGCATCTTCGCGCTGTGTTTCACCGGGTTTGCCCTCGCGGAACTCAGATGGCCGCGCCGCCGCCAGCACGTCGGACGCTGGCAGCGCTGGCCGTCGAATCTCGGCCTCGTCGTGCTGTCGACCGTCTGCCTGCGCGTGCTGCTGCCGCTCGGCGCCGTCGGTGCCGCCGCGTTCGCCGCGGCCAATGGCGTCGGCCTCCTGAACCGGTTTTCGCTGCCGTTTCTGGCCGACGCGCTGATCGGCTTCATCGCGCTCGATCTCGCGATCTATTTCCAGCATCGGGCGTTCCATCGCGTGCCGTGGCTGTGGCGCCTGCATCGGATGCATCACGCGGATCTCGAGCTCGACGTGTCGAGCGGCCTGCGCTTCCACCCGTTGGAGATACTGCTGTCGATGGGCTACAAGATGGGTGTCGTCGTCGCGCTCGGCATCGCACCAGGTGTCGTGCTCGCGTTCGAGGTGTTGCTGAATGCGCTCGCTATTTTCAATCACGCGAATCTCGCGCTGCCGGCACGCGTCGACGCACGCTGTCGCGCCGTGCTCGTCACGCCCGACATGCACCGCATTCATCATTCGACGGTGCCGGACGAGACGGACAGCAACTTCGGTTTCAACCTGACGTGGTGGGATCGGCTGTTCCGCACTTACCGTGAGAAGCCGATCGCCGGCCAGCTCGGCATGACGATCGGCCTGCAGACCTTCCGTTCGCCGCGCTGGCTGCGCCTCGATCGACTGCTCCTGCTGCCGTTCGTCGACGATCGTCCCCACACGGAAAGTCCTGCGCACGAGGCCACGGAGAGCACGGAGCAAGGCCTGCAACCGCCCCAGCAGGAGCGCCGGCAGGCGCGATAAGCGTCAGCGGGGGCCCGCCCGCGCCACCGTAGCCGAGATCATGCGTGACCTCGAACGTCGGCGCCCATCTCGATGAAATCGCCGCGCAAGCGCCGCAGTTCGACGATCTCGTCGTTGATCTCACGCGCCGTGCGGACGCCGAGACGCCGGAACAGCGGCAGCGGTGGACACCAGCCCTGAATCGCATGCTGCAACAGAAAGCCGGCGACGACCGTCGGCAGCGCGAACCACCGTCGATCGACCAATGCGCCGAGCGCGAGCCCGACCAGCGACACCGTCGCCGCGTTCGTTTCGAGCACACGCTCGATGTCCCATTCGCGTTCGAGATTTTCGATGCGTCGGGTCAAGTCGTGCGGGGGAGCGCCGGCCAGGCGATGCACGCGTTGGCGCGCCTGCGTTTCGATTCGCTGCTGTACCGGCGGTGACGTATGCCGTGCGACACGTTCCATCGTGCCCGGAATCAAGTGCTCCTGCATCTTCCTGTCCTCCATCGTTGATCGGGTGGTGATGCCATCAGCGGCCTGCGACCGGCCATGGATCGGGATATGCGCGTCCG
>JADZCB010000428.1 GCA_020851775.1 Gammaproteobacteria bacterium | reverse complement strand
TCGTCTGGGACGTCGACGGCACGCAGGCCGAGACCGAGCGCGACGGACATCACGTCGAGGTTGCAATGCAGGAGCGGCGGTAGCCGCGATTCGGCATATGCGTCCGCACCAACGCTCATCGCGCTACGAAGAGATCGTCGTTCGACTGACCACGAAATCCTGCGCAGAATTTTGTTGCCACCGAGAACACCGAGAACACAGAGGAAAAATGGATTGAATGGGCAGTCCGGTTATGGCGGTGCCAATGGAGGCATCGACGGGCCGGCGGCTCTTCTCTAATCTCTATGTTCCTCGGTGTTCTTGGCCATGAAACGCCGAACAGTGCTGCGGACTCACCCGGATTCCGCTGCAGTTCCTGCGCGCTACGACGAGCGCTCGCGCTGGAAGGCGAGCCGCTCCTGCAGCCGCCGCCGCCAGTCGGTGCCGAGCCCCGTGCAGTCAACGAGGCGCTCGAGTTCGGTGATCGACGGACAGGCGTCGCCGCTCGCGGCGAGCAGGCGTGCGAGCGGGACATCGGGGTTCGGCCGTGCGATCAGCGTGACGGTGTCACCGAGCGCGATCGCGCCGGGTTGCAGCACACGGAAATACCAGCCCGGTGTGCGTCGCGCCGCGAGCCAGTACGCGACGCCGTCGACACCATAGCGCGCATCGATTTTCGTGCACGGCCGGCGCGGCTGTGTCACCTCGAGTTCGACTGCCCCCCACGCATAGACGTCGCCGACGCAGACGGTGTCTTCATCGAGCGTTGCGCAGGAGAGGTTTTCGCCGATGCTGCCCGGTACTGCACTGCCTGCGAGCGCGGGGAAGTGGGCGACGAGCGCAGTATAGGTATTGCGTGCGAACTGATGCAGCGCCTGCTCGGGACCGCCGTGATAGCGGCGGTCGATCTGGACATCGCCGACGACGCCGTCACGGCTGACGCGCACGGCGGCATGCGGTGACTTCACGATGCCGCTGCGCTGGCCGCTCGCTTCGAGCACCGACGCGGCGCCGGCATACAGGCCGCAGACGATCATCGCCTGACCGGTGCACCCGCGACGCCGGGCGAGGTCGCGGGTGTGAAAGGATCGGTACGCAGCGCGCTCAGAGCACTTCGAACAGGCCGGCGGCGCCCATGCCGGTGCCGATGCACATCGTCACCACCACGTATTTCACGCCCCGTCGTCTGCCCTCGATCAACGCATGGCCGATGAGCCGGCTGCCGGTCATGCCGTACGGGTGGCCGACCGCGATCGCGCCGCCGTTGACGTTGAGCCGTTCGTTCGGGATGCCGAGCTTGTCGCGGCAGTAGATCACCTGCACCGCGAAGGCTTCGTTCAATTCCCACAGGCCGATGTCGTCCATCTTGACGCCCGTCTGCTTCAGAAGCTTCGGCACCGCGAACACCGGTCCGATGCCCATTTCGTCGGGCTCGCAGCCGGCGACGGCGAAGCCGCGGAACACGCCCATCGGCGTCAGGCCCTTGCGCGCGGCCATCGCGTCGCTCATCACGACCTGCACCGCGGCGCCGTCGGAAAACTGGCTTGCATTGCCGGCAGCGACGCAGCCGCCTTCGACCGCGGGCTTGATCACCGACACGCCCTCGTAGGTCGTATCGGCGCGAATGCCTTCGTCCTCGCTCGCGGTGGTCTCCTTGATGGTCTCGGTGCCGGTCGCCTTGTCGACGATCTTCATCTTCGTCGTGATCGGCACGATCTCGTCCTTGAACTTGCCTTCGGCGCGCGCCTTCGCAGCCTTCAACTGGCTGTCGACGCCGAAGCGATCCTGGACTTCACGGCCAATCTTGTAGCGCTGCGCGACCGTCTCGGCCGTCTGCAGCATCGGCCAGTAGACGGCCGGCTTGTTCGCCTTCAGCCACTCCTCCTCGAACATGTAACGGTTCATTTCGTTCTGCACGCAGGAGATCGACTCGACGCCGCCGGCGACGAAGCACTCGGCTTCGCCGGTCAGGATGCGCTGCGCAGCGAGCGCGACGGTCTGCAGGCCCGATGAACAGAAGCGGTTGACGGTCATGCCGGACACCGACACCGGCATTCCGGCACGCAGCGCCGCCTGGCGCGCGATGTCCCAGCCCGTCGCGCCTTCGGGATTCGCGCAGCCGAGGAGCACGTCCTCAACTTCACCCGGCTCCAGTCCTGCGCGTTGCACGGCGGCGGCCACCACGTGGCCACCCATCGTCGCGCCGTGCGTCATGTTGAGGGCGCCCTTCCAGCTCTTGCAAAGCGGCGTGCGCGCGGTGGAAACGATGACGGCGTCGGTCATGGGACTCTCCTCGATGGTGATCTGGCGGGAAACCGCACTTTAGCGAAGCCCTCGTGCCCCGTCACGGGCGCCGGCGGCTGCCGCACGCTGCGCTCCGCGTATACAGTCCGCGCATGCGCCCCGCTCCGACCGTTCTCGAGCGCCGTCTAGGTTCCGCCGACGCCGCGGCGATCATCGTCTCCAACGTGATCGGCGGCGGCATCCTGTTCCTCGCGCCGACGGTCGCCGCGCACGTGCCGGACGCGACCTGGTTCCTGGGCCTGTGGATCGCTGGCGGAATGCTCGCCCTGGCCGGTGCGATGGCGTACGCGGAACTCGCGTCGGTGCACCCGCGCGCGGGCGGCGAATATCAGTATCTTCATGTCGCGTTCGGCCCGCTGCCGGCGTTTCTCACGGGCTGGACTTCGTTCGTCGCCGGCTTTACCGGCGCGATTGCGAGCAGCGCGATGATCCTGGCGGCCTATCTCGGGCGCTTCGTGCCGTGGGCCGGCAGTGACGCCGCGTATTTTGTCGTGCCACTGCCGTGGGTGCCGCTGAGGTTCTCGCCGCAGACGTTGACGGCGCTGACCGCCGTCTGGCTGATGGCGTGGATACACCTGCGCGGCGTCGCGACGGGTCGCAT
>JADZCB010000427.1 GCA_020851775.1 Gammaproteobacteria bacterium | reverse complement strand
GTGGCCGAGCTCAACATCGACGAACGCATGGCGATCTGCAACATGCTGGTCGAAGCCGGCGCGAAGACCGGCATGGTCGAGCCCGACGCGCAGACCGAGGCGTATGCGAAAGCACATGCGAAGCGCAGCTATACGCTGGTGCGGGCGGATCCGGATGCGCAGTATGTCTCCCGTCACGAGATCGACCTGTCGACGCTGCGGCCGATGCTCGCGCAACCCTATTCGCCCGAGAACGTCGTGCCGATCGATGCCGTCGGCAAGGTTCACATCGATCAGGTCTACATGGGCAACTGCGCCAACGGCACGCTCACCGATCTGCGCCAGATCGCGTCCGTCTTCAAGGGCCGCAAGGTGGCGAAGGGCACGCGTGCCATCGTCGTGCCCGCGACCCAGCAGATCTACCGACAGGCGATGCACGAGGGCTTGATCGAGCAGTTCATCGAGGCCGGAGCGGCGGTGAGCACGCCGACCTGCGGCGCTTGCTTCGGCGGTCACAACGGCGCGCTCGACGACGGCGAAGTCGCGGTCTCCACGGTGAATCGAAACTTCAAGGGGCGGGCCGGACATGCGGGGGCACGGGTCTACCTCGCCAATTCGTACGTCGCCGCCGCCGCCGCGGTCGCCGGCGAGATCGTCGATCCGGCAAAACTGTAGGAGGATGCAATGATCTTCGAGGGCAAGGTTCACGTGGTCGGCGATCACTGCGATACCGACGTCATGATCCCGGGGCGCTATCTGTCGCTGGTGGAGCCAGCGGAAATCGCCAAGCACATCTTCGAGGAGGTCGATCCCGGGTTCGTCGAACGCGTGCAGCCGGGCGACATCCTGATCGCCGGGCGCAATTTCGGCTCCGGCTCGGGGCGCGAGCACGCGCCGTTCGGATTGAAGGCGCTGGGCCTGAGCTGCATCGTCGCGACGAGCTTTTCGCGAACGTTCTATCGGATGGCGATCGATCTCGGCCTGCCGATCCTCACGTGCGAGGGGGTGGCGCGCGCGGCACGGGCCGGGCAACGCTGCCGGATCGACACTGCGAGCGGCGAGATCAGGCTCGATGACGTAGTGTTTCGCACCCAGCCCATGCCGCAGTTCATCCAGGACATCATCGAAGAGGGAGGCTTGACGCCGTGGGTGAAGCGCGAAGCGGCCCGCCGCCGGGCGAGCAACGGCTGAATCGGTCGCTGGCGGTGCGCCGGCTGTGCGTGCCGCTGGCGGCATGCGCGGCCTTCGCCGTACCTGCGCACGCGGCGCAGGGCGGCGATTATCCGAACAAACCGGTGCGTCTGATCGTGGTGTATCCCCCGGGCGGCGGGCTCGACATCCTCGCGCGCGCCATGGCCCAGCGCTTCACCGAAAGCTGGGGCGTCCCGGTCGTGGTCGACAATCGTCCCGGCGCGGGTACGACGCTGGGGGCGGCGATCGCTGCGAAGGCGCCGGCCGACGGCTACACCCTGCTGCTGACCGACGTGAGCTTCGCCATCACGCCGGCGCTCTACTCCGGTCTGCCCTATCGGGTGGAGCGCGACTTCGCGCCGGTCTCGCTGCTCAACCTCGTCACCGACGTGCTGGTCGTGCATCCGAGCATGCCGGCGCAGAACGTGCGCGATCTCATCCAGCATGCGAAGGCAAATGCCGGCAAGCTGCTCTATGCCTCGGCCGGCAACGGCACGTTGAATCATCTCGCGCCCGAGATGTTCAAGGCGCAGGCCGGCATCGATCTGGTCCATGTCCCCTACAAAGGCGCAGTCGCAGCGGTTGCCGATGTCATGGCCAATCGGGCGCAGGTCTATATCGGAGCACTCGGCACGGCCTTGCCATTGATCCGGTCCAACCGGCTGCGAGCGCTGGCCGTCACCGGCAAGAAGCGCGCGTCTCAACTGCCCGATCTGCCGACGGTCGCCGAACAAGGGCTGCCGAACTACGACGTGAGCGCGTGGTACGCATTGGTGGCCCCGGCGGGCACGCCGCAGCTCGCGACGCAGAAGGTCTGGCGCGAGGCGCGCGCGTCGCTCGACAGCGCCGAGCTGCGCACCCGGTTGCTCGCCGACGGCGCAGAGCCGGTCGGGAGTACACCCGAGGAGTTGCGGGCGTTCCTGCGCGACGAATTGGTCAAGTGGGGACAGGCCGTGCGCGCCGCGGGCGTGAAGATCGACTAGGCGCGACAGTCAGGGAATCTCTGAACACCACTATTTCGTCATTCCCGCGAAGGCGGGAATCCAAGTTGATCAAGGAGCTCTGGAGTCGCGTATACGCGACTCCTACGCGGGCAAGGCGGTAATTCAGAGCATCCTTTAGGGAGGCGCGCATGAAGCAGATCAGGATACCGGCCGTGTTTGCCCGCGGCGGCACGAGCAAAGGACTGCTGTTCAATCGCACCGACCTGCCGAGCGAGCGCGCTGCCTGGGAGCGGTTGTTCCTGGCCGCGCTCGGCAGCCCCGATCGCTACGGGCGCCAGTTGAACGGCATGGGAGGCGGACTGTCGTCGTTGTCGAAAGTCTGCGTGATCGGACCTTCGACGCGCAGCGACGCCGACGTCGACTACACCTTCGCGCAGGTGCTGATCGATCGGGCCCTGGTCGACTTCACTCCGCTGTGCGGCAACATGTCCTCGACCATCGGCCCCTACGCCGTCGACGAAGGCATGGTGCCGGCGGCGGGCGAACGTGCCGTCGTGCGGGTCCACAACACCAATACCTCCAAAATCATCGTCGCGAGCTTCTCCCTCGATGAGGGATGTGCGGCCGTCGACGGCGATCTCGCCATCCCGGGCGTGGAGGGGACGGGTGCGCCGGTTCGTCTCGACTTCCTCGATCCCGGCGGCGCGATCACCGGTGCACTGCTGCCGACCGGTAAGGTGCGCGAACGGCTGGAGGTTCCCGGCATCGGCGCGTTCGAAGTCTCCATGATCGACGCGAGCAACGCCTGCGTCTTCCTGCAAGCGCAAGAGCTCGGCCTGACCGGCGCCGAATCGCCGCACGAGATCGAGCGCGACGCGAAGCTCATGCGCAAGCTCGCCGCGATCCGCATCGCCGCCTCGCTCGCCATGGGCGTGGCGAAGAGCGAGGAGGAGGCGCAGCGCAAGACGGCGGTGCCGTTCATCGGCTATGTCGCCGCGCCCGCGCCCGCGCGAACACTCGCCGGGGTAGACATCGATCCGGCGGCGACCGACTTCGTCGCACGCGTGCTGTCCAACGGCCAGCCGCATCGGGCGCTGCCGCTCGGCGTGTCGATGTGTCTCGCGGTCGCGGCACGCATCGAGGGCAGCGTCGTACATGCCGTGACGCGTCCCGATGCCGTTGAGCGCGACCATCTGCGAATTTCGATGCCCTCGGGCATCCTCACCGTCGCGGCCGACGTGCAGCGTCGCGACGGTCGCTGGCACGCCGTGCAAGGCGGATTTTTTCGCACGCAGCGGCGCCTGTTCGACGGTCACGTGTACGTGCCGTCGAGGGCGTTCGGCGCTTGACGATGGCCCGGCGCGTGCCGCGCTATTGCGGATCTACGCCGGCCGTTCGGTCCGCTGCCATTGCACGTCGCCCCGGCCGGCGCGCTGATTGAGCGTCCGCGCGAGCACGAACAACAGGTCGGACAGTCGGTTGAGGTAGCGCACGCCGAGCTCGGGCAGCGCGGCGTCTGCCTTGAGATGCACCAGCGCACGTTCGGCTCGTCGACAGGTGGTTCTCGCGATATGCGCCTGCGCTGCGGCGCGCGTACCGCCCGGCAGGATGAACTCCTTCAGCGGCGCGAGGTCGGCGTTGTACTGTTCGAGCCAGCGTTCGAGATCGAGTAACT
>JADZCB010000426.1 GCA_020851775.1 Gammaproteobacteria bacterium | reverse complement strand
TTCCCATCACGAGCAAGCAGATGACATACGGAATCCTTTCTTTCGGTGCGTACGTGCCGACCCTGCGCCTCGCGCGCAGCGCGATAGCCGACGCCGTGTCCTGGGCCGTGCCCGGGGTCAAGGGGCTCGCCAAAGGCGAGCGTGCAGTCGCCAACTGGGACGAGGACGCGGTCACGCTCGCCGTCGAGGCGGGACGCGACTGTCTGCGCGGCCTGCCACGCACCGTGACGCGTGTGCAGCTCGCGTCGACGACCCTGCCGTTCGCCGATCGCAGCAATGGCGGCATCGTCGCCGATGCGCTGAGGTTGCCCGGTGACGTGCAGACCGAGGATCTCGCCGGCAGCCGTCGCAGTGCGACGACCGCCCTCGCGCGCCTCGGTCGCGGCGGTGACGGCACGACGCTGCTGATCGCGGCCGATTGCCGCGAAACACGGCCGGGCAGCGTGCAGGAGATGAATTATGGCCACGGGGCCGGTGCGTTGTTGTTCGGCGAAGGTGAGCCGATTGCCGTCGTGCGCGGCGTCGCGTCGGTGCATGAAGACATGGTCGATCAGTACCGTGCCGCGGACACCGATTACGACTATGCCCTCGAGGAGCGCTGGATCCGCGAAGAGGGCTACAACAAGCTCGTGCCGGCCGCGGTCCACGCCGCGGTGAAACAGGCCGGCATCGATCTCGGTGAAGTGCATCGCTTCGTGATCCCGGCCGCGGCCAGCGTTGCGAAGGGCATCGCGAAGATGCTGAAGGTCGCCGATGATCGCCTCGTCGATCCGCTGACGGCCGAGGTCGGCGACTGCGGCACCGCGCATCCGCTGCTGATGCTCGCTGCGGCGCTCGAGTCGGCGGTACCGGGCGAGAAAATTCTCGTCGTCGGTTTCGGCCAGGGCGCGGACGCCGTCGTCATCGAGACGCTGCCGAAGCTCGCCGACATGCAGGGCACGCGCGGTCCGGGCCGGTACCTGGCACAGAAACGCCCGTTTACGAACTACACGATGTTCCTGTCGCTGCGCAATCGTATCGACATCGACTTCGGCCTGCGGTCGGAGCGTGACAACCGCACGTCGATGTCGGCCTTCTACCGGCGCCGCAAGGATGTTTCCGGCATGCTCGGCGGCCGCTGCAGCGCCTGCAACACGCTGCAGTTTCCCCGCGCTCAGATCTGCGTGAAATGTGGCGCGCTCGACACGCAGACACCCGAGAGCCTCGCCGAAATGACCGGGCGCGTGAAGTCCTATACGGAAGACTGGCTCGCCTATACGCCGCTGCCGCCGTACATCTACGGCAACGTCGAATTCGCCGACGGGGCGAATCTGATGCTGGAATTCACCGATTTCGCGCCGGGCGCGGTCGGCGTCGGCAGCGATGTGCGACTGGTGTTCCGCATCAAGGATTTTGACACTCGTCGACACTTTCGACGATATTTCTGGAAACCCGCCCCCGTCCTCGCCTGACTCGAGGAGACATCGACATGGCCAAAGGTATCAAAGACAAGGTCGCGATCATCGGCATGGGCTGCTCACGCTTCGGTGAACGCTGGGATTGCGGCCCGGAAGAACTGATTCTCGAAGCGTTCAAGGAAGCCCTCGCCGACGCGAAAATCGGCATGACCGACATCGAGATGGCGTGGCTCGGCCTGTTCTACCAGGAGCAGAGCGCCGGCAAGTCGGCGTTGCCGCTGGCGATGACGCTGCGTCTGCCGAACATCCCCGTCACGCGCGTCGAGAACATGTGTGCAACCGGCACCGAAGCACTGCGGGGAGCCGTCTATGCGGTGGCCGCGGGTGCCTGCGACATCGCACTCGCGATGGGCGTCGAGAAATTGAAGGACACGGGCTACGGCGGCCTGCCCGAGCGCACGAAGGGCACGTTCGACGACCTGTGGCTGCCGAACGCGACGGCGCCGGGTGCATTCGCCCAGCTCGCGAGCGCCTATGCGGCGCGACACAAGATCCCGATGCAGGATCTGAAACGCGCGATGGCACACATCTCGGTCAAGAGCCATGCCAACGGCGTGCTCAATCCGAAGGCGCATCTGCGCAAGACCATCACCGAGGACGAGGCGATGAAGGCGGCGACCGTCGCCTATCCGCTCGGTCTGCTCGACTGTTGCGGCGTCAGCGACGGCGCGGCCTGCGCCATCGTCACCAGTGTCGAGAAGGCGCGCGAGATGGGCTACAAGGACGTCGTCACCGTCAAGGCGATGCAGCTCGCCCCGAGCAACGGCCTCGAGATGTCGAACAGCGCGTGGGATGGCTCGTACCTGCTGACGACACGCGCGGCGTCGAAGCGCGCGTATGCCGAAGCCGGGATCAGTGATCCGCGGCGCGAGATCAGCATGATGGAAGTTCACGACTGTTTCTCGGTCACCGAACTGGTCGTCATGGAAGATCTCGGGATCTCGCCGGAAGGCGGTGCGATCAAGGACGTCCTCGACGGTGTCTTCGATCGCGACGGCGCCGTACCGTGCCAGGTCGATGGCGGGCTCAAATGCTTCGGCCATCCGATCGGCGCGAGTGGCTTGCGCATGGCGTACGAGATGTACCTCCAGCTTCTCGGCCGGGCCGGCGAGCGCCAGGTGTCGAGTCCGACGCTCGGGCTCACCCACAACCTCGGCGGCCATCCGTTCCGCAACGTCGCGAGTGTCTCGGTGTTCGGCCTGCACGCCGTCTGAGCAGCGTCCACCCGTCACGTCATCGACCCAGCGGAGCCGCAGCCAGCCATGCAGTCGTATCAGTCGCCGTGGTCAACGCCCGAACACGAACTCTTCCGCGAGAACGCACGCCGCTTCATCGAGGCGGAGTTCGT
>JADZCB010000425.1 GCA_020851775.1 Gammaproteobacteria bacterium | reverse complement strand
GAAGTGCACGTTCAGGTTCAGCGCGGAACCGAACCGCTGGATCAGGGTTACAGCGCCAGTGTGGCCTGTGGTGCGAGTGAGGCCGGCCTTGTGGATGAGGTGCCGCGAGATCGTGCGATACACCACGGCAGCAGGTCGGTCCGCGCGCCGGCCTCGGCGCGAATGTGCAGCGGCTGCCTGCCGAAATGCTGCGCGCGGAACGTTGCCGGATCGACGGGCGCGATGAACTGCGCGAAATTCATGACGCGAGACGTTAGCATGCTGCATGCACAACCGGCAGGGGGACGGATTGCCGGCGCGAGCCGCGCTGCATCCCACCGGGCTCTATCTGGCGATGAGCGAGATCGACCCGCGGGAGCTGCGCGATCCGTTCATGAGCGAGACGATCGCGCGCTGCAAGGCACCGCAGGCCTACACGCACATCGCGCCCGGGGAGCTGGGCCGCGCGCCGCCCGGGAGCGCACCGGCCGGCCTGATCTTTCACGTCGGGCGATGTGGCTCGACGCTCGTGTCGCAGTTGTTGAAAGAGCCGGGCGAGCTCGTCGTCTATGCCGAGCCGCAGCCGGTCAACGAGATCCTGCAGCCGCCGCAGCCCTGGCCGCGACAGCAGCTCGTCGGCGCGCTGCGCTCGCTCGCCGCAGCCTTTGCGCGCCACGCGCGCAGGCCCTATGTCCTCAAGCTCACGAGCTGGAACACGCTCTACGCCGGGATCGTCGCCGAGGCGTTTCCGCATTCGCCGTGGGTGTTCTGCCTGCGTGATCCGGTCGAGGTCTGCGTGTCGCTGCTGCAGCGGCCCCCCGGCTGGCTGCGCGAACCGGGCGTCGCGCAGCGCTTCGCGGCGATCGTCGATCCGGGGCAGCAATCATCGTCGCAGGAAGAGCTGATGGCGCGCGTCTACGGTGCGCTGTGCGACGGCGCGGCGCGGCTCGATCCGGGCCGCGGCCGGTTGGTCGAGTACGAGACGCTGCCGGCCGCGATATGGCGGGACGTTGCGCCGCTGTTTTCGCTGCCGGTCGATGTCGAGGCGCGTCAGCGCATGGCGCAGGCCGCAACGCGCCATGCGAAGGCGCCGGCGACCAATGCCGCGCCATTCGCGGCCGATAGCGCGGCCAAGCAGGCGGCGGCGAGCGCCACCCTGCGCCAGGCGATCGATGCACTCGCGCGGCCGGCGATCGAGCGATTGCGGGCGATACATCGCTGAGTCGTACGCCCGCTGCCGGGGGAGTCAGCGGTACGTGACGGGAGCGGGAGTGTTACTGTGTCCCGATAGTCCAGGAGAAGTTCATAGTGCACGATACGATTTTCGGCCGGCCGTACGCCTCGGCCACAGTCCCCGGCGAACTCATGGCGGATTTCCGGGCGCGCGTCGCGCAGGAGCAGGCGCAGGCTCTCGAGAAGCGGCAGGCGGAGCTCGCGCAGCAGGTGTCGACGCAATTGACCGCGCGCGAGCGCATCCGCATCTGGGAGCGCCGGCATGGCCTGACGCTGCCGCGCGAGCCGAGCGAGCGCCTGATGGGCATCGTCGCCGCGGACACCGCGCTCGCGATCGAACAGGTGATCGAGGAGCGGGAACGGCGGCACGCCGCGCGCAAGAGCGCCGCGCCAGCGGCCTAGGCCTGGATTGCGGCGACCGCGCGCGCGGTGTTTTGCCGTTCAGGCGGCGATGCGCCGGCGCGCACGCCCCGGGAGCGCCATCTGCTTCGCCGGACCGCGCCCAGGAATGGCGATCAGCTCGACGTAGCGTTGTTCCGCGGGTTCACTGCTCACGGTGGCCGCGCGCACGCCGTGCGATTCTGGCAGCTGCACGCGCCGCACCTGGCCCGGGCGGGCGCCGAGCCACACCAGCAGATCACGGACCGCGCGAGAGCGCGCGTCGGCGAGGTTCCGTGTTGCCGCGGGCCAGGGCTGGCGATTGGCATGACCGAGCACGTGCAGCTTGCGCGCACGGCTCGCGGCCAGCCACTGCGCATAGCCCCACAGGGTGTTGAGGCCCGTCCCGGTAGGAGTCGAGCTGCCACGTGAGAAGTACACGCGGCTCGGCAACTCTGCGGCAGGGAATCCCGAGCGCACGCCGCCCGGCCGCACATTGCGCATGCGCCCGTCGCTGCGCACCACGGTCAGCTGCGGCCCGGGTTTCCTGCGGCTCATGCGACCTCCGTCACAGCCCGTAGTGCCGGGCGAGCAATATTGAAAGGGTGACCAGCATCAAGAGTACCAGCGGCAGCCCCACGCGCACGAAATCCACGAAGCGATAGCCGGCGGCGCTCATGACGAGCAGATTGGTCTGGTAAGCCATCGGGGTGGCATAGGACAGGTTGGCACCGAACAGGATGGCGAGCACGAACGGCTCGACCGGCACGCCGAGCTGCGCGGCGGTGGCGACCGCGATCGGTGTGCCGACGGCTGCCGCCGCCGCGTTCGAGACGAAGTTCGTCAGGATCGCTGCGAAAGCCATGAATACCGCGAGCTGCACGGCAGGCTCGACGTGCTGGACCAGCGCCACCACACCTTGCGCGATCCATCCGGCCGCACCGGTCGCCACCAGCGCCTGCCCGAGCGCGAGGCTCGAGGCCACCAGCAGCACGACCTCGAGGCTGAGCGCGTGCCCGACACCTTCGAGCCGCACGCAGCCGGTGAGCAGCATCGCGATCACGCCGGTAAACGCCGCGACGTGGATCGGCAGCAGGCCGGTGGCCGCCATCAGCACGACCGCGCCCATGATCCCGAGCGCGATCGGGGCGAGCGGTGAACGCGGCAATGTCAGGGCCATGTCGAGCAACAGCAGATGCGGCGCGCTGCGCAGTGCCTCGAGCTGATCGGCGGGGGCCTGCACCAGCAGCACGTCGCCGGCGCTCAACGCCCGCTCGGCGATGTTGCGGACATCGTGCAGCAGCCCGGACGTGCTGCGATTGAATCCGACGACGATCACCTGGTGCTGCTCGGCGAAGCGCGCCTCCTTGAGCGTCAGGCCGATCAGCGGGGACTCGTGCCCGATCACGACCTCGGCGAGATGCGTGTCCACCCGGGTCACGTCGCTTTCGGCGAACTGCCCGAGCCCCTGGCGATCGTAGAGGTCGGCGTGCAGTGTCGAAGAGACCTCGCCGAGGCCCTGGGGCGTATCCCGCAGCAGCAGCGCATCGCCAACGTCGAGCTCGATGTCGTCACGCAGCGGCTGCTCCTTGTCATTGCGGACCAGCGCAAACGCGGGTAGCGGGCGGCCGAGGGCGCGCGACAGATCGGCGAGCTTGCGGCCGACGAGCCGGGCGTTGTCCTCATTCACCGTGATGCGCGCCTCGTATTGCCTGCCGGCGCCGAGCTTCCCGACGCCGGTGTCCGGCAGCAAGTGCGGTGCGATCAACCACAGGTAGATCAGCGCAACACCGAATGCGGTCAGCGCGATCATCGTGAAGTCGAACAGGCCCATGCGCGGCATGCCGAGGTCTTCGGCGATGTTCAGCACCAGCAGGTTCGTCGAGGTGCCGATGCTCGTCAGCATGCCGCCGGCGAGCACGGCGAAATTCACGGGCATCAGGCTCTTCGATGCCGGATAGCCGGTGCGTCGGGACAGGCCGATCAGCAGCGGCAGCATCAGCACCAGCACCGGCGTATCGTTGATGAATGCGCTGGTCGCTCCGGCGACGACCAGTGTCAGCAGCATCCCGAGCCAACGATTGAGATTCCATACCCGCCCGAGCACGCGCACGGCGGGCTCCATCGCGCCGGTCAGGGTCAGGCCGCGCCCGAGGATCATCAGGCTGCAGATCGCAACCAGTGCCGGGTGACCAAACGACTCGAAGATCTCGACATCGCTGAATCGTTGATCCTCGCCCCGATACGGCAGCAGGTAGAACAGCACCACCAGCGCCAGCAGCAGCAGCAGCGAGACCATTTCGATCTGGATCCAGGAGCGGGTGTAGAGATAGAACGCCGCCAGCGTGACCAGGATGAGAAGGATCGCGTGTACGCCAGGCATCGTTGTTGCTCGCTCTTGGGGCTGTCTGCGCCGGGATCCGGTCCCGCAATCCTAACCCAAGGGCCGCGGCGCCGACCCAATATCCCCTGATCGATCCGGCCCTCGCGAGCTAGAATCGGCGCGATGGCGGATGATCACTCATCGCATTCCGTGGTCGGCGAAGTGCTGCGCTGGACCGCCGCGACGCCGAGCCGTGCCTGGCGCGCCTTCGCGCAAGCGCCGCCCGGCCACCGCAGGCTGTATTTCGGCAGGCCCTCATCGGCGGGCAGTGCGCTGCTGCACCGTGTCGTCATCGTGCTGGGGCTGTTCGTCGCAGTGATCGTGGCCTTCGCGGCCGATCGGGATGGCCTGCGCGATGCGTTCGACGATCATGTATCGTTCACCGACGTGGTGTACTTCGCGTTCATCACCATCACGACGGTCGGCTACGGCGACATCGTCCCGGTCACGACCGGCGCGAGGCTGATCGATGCCTTCTTCGTCACGCCGATCCGCCTGTTCGTCTGGGCGATCTTTCTCGGTACGGCCTACCAGTTCGTCGCGCAGCGACTCATCGAGGATTTCAGAATGCGCATGCGTCAGGCGGGGCTGAAGGATCACATCGTGATATGCGGCTACGGGCTCGGCGGGCGCAGTGCCGCGGCCGAACTCGTGCGCCGTGGCGAGGCGCCGGCGGGCATCGTCGTCATCGACCAGGCTGAAGATGCGCTGCTCGACGCGGCGGAGGCCGGCATGGTGGGGCTACGCGGCGATGCGACCCGCGAGTCGATCCTGAAGGACGCGAACATCGGCGTCGCACGCACCGCGATCATCTCCCTCGGGCGGGATGACACCACCGTGCTGTGCACGCTGACGATGCGCAGCGTCGCGCCGCAGCTGCGCATCGTGGCGATGGTCAAGGACGTCGACAACGAGACGCTGGTGCAGCGTGGCGGCGCGTCGTCGACGATCTGCCCGTCGGCGGTCAGCGGGGTACTGATGGCGAATTCCGTCAGCTCCTCGCGCGTCGCCCACTACGTCTACGACATGCTGACGATCGATGGCAGCGTCATGATGCAGGAGCGCCCGGCTCGCGAGGCGGATATCGGGCGCACGCCGCTCGAGCTCGCCGACGGCGTGGCGCTGCGCGTACACCGGGGCGATGCGGTGCTCGGCTTCTGGGAGCCCGACGCCCGCATCCGCGCGGGCGATCGGCTGATCATCGTCGTGCCGCGCGCCGGTACCGTGCGCAGTCGCTACGTGCCCTGAGATTCCCGCGGGAGCGTCGCCTGCACCGCAGCGCGCGTGTCGTCGCCGAGTTGCCGGTGCAGGATCGCCGGCGGCAGGATGCCGTGCTCGCGAAACGCGTGCAGCACGCGCAGATGCACGTCGGTCTCGAACGGCTTCTCGTAGCGGCAATCGAACACGTAAGGGCGCGCCTTGAGCTGCACGACCAGATAGTCCTGCATGATCATCTGCCTGGCGAACACCGGCACCGGTTGATCGAGATGCACGTAGGGGCTCGTCAGGCAGGCCTCGCGGATCAGCTCCGAGGCGAGCGTGACGTCCTGCTCGACGCCCACGCAGAAGTCCATCGGCACCTGCATCTCGAGCGAGCCGTAGTTGCCGCTCGCGGTCACGTCGGTGAGGATCTTGTTGTTCGGGATCGTGACCATGTTGTGATCGAGGGTGTTCAAGCGCACGCTGCGCAGCCCGATCTTGACGATGTCGCCGTATTCGCCGGCGTAGTTCACCCGATCTCCCACCTGGAACGGCCGGTCGAACATGATGGTGAGACCGGCGATGAATGCGGCCACCAGGTCGCGCAGCGCAAAGCCCATCGCGAACGCCAGCGCGCCGCCAATCACCGCAAGCGCGGTCGTATCGAGGCGCACGCTGAGTGCCACGCAGACGATCACCGTGAGCAAGTAGATCGAGAAGCGCGTGATCGATTCGGCCTTCTGCAGCGTCGGACGCCGGTGCACGAAGCGCGCGCTGAGCCGTTGGCTCAGGTCGCTGACGAGGCGCAGCAGCACCATGGCGCCGGCGATCACGAAGACGGACGCGGTCACGCCGCCCCAGCGAATGAACTGGGCGAGCTGGCCGACATCGGCGAGTTCCTGCGCCCACGCGGCAGATGGCAGCCAGAGGATGGCCGCGGCGAGCCCGGCTGCGATCCGGCGATTCATGCTGCCGCCAGCAGGTGGCGGCGCTGCAGGAAGCGCACGACCGGCCGGTACCATTGCCACGTGACCGCGTAGCGATCCGCCGTGCGCTCGAGATACCCGCACTGCTCGCCGTAGCGCAACGAGTTCTCCACCTCGGACAGCGGCACGAGGGTGGCGTTCGCGACGTCCACGGCACGCGCGCGCTCGAGCTGCAGCACCGCGCGCAGCACGAAGACCGTCGCATCCGGCAGCTTGTCGAACGCGGCGATTTCCGGAACGCGAAACGGCGTCACGTAGACGCCGCCGTCGTCGGCGACGCCGAGCGATGTGCGCCACACGTGCAATGCGACCCCCGGGTTGCCTGCTGCGTAATCCCAGATCAGCCGATAATAGCTGTTCGCCGCGCGGGCGAGTGCCTCGCTGCGCTCGACATCGTCGGCGTCGGCGGGCAGATCCGGGATCAGGCGATCGAACTTCGGTTCGATGCCCGCCTGGCGCGTTCGGTTGCGCAGCAGGGCGGCGATATCCTCTTCGCGCCAGTCGTCCAGCCTCACGATCTCGTTGAACAGCAGGCCGACCGAGCGTGCCCGGCCGTAGAAGCGCCACACGATCCAGTCCATCGAGATCACCCACGCACAATGCGTGCTGTGGCGGCGTGCGCAATCAATCAGCCGGTCGAAGTCCGCGAGCCCGCCCATGACCGGCTGGATCAGCCGGTGGGCGTTGTCGATGATGATGCCGGGGTTGCGCTGCTCGCAATCGAGTTGCGACGCCATGCTCTCGAGGTTCATGTCGGTGGGCAGCCCGAAGGCCCCGGCGAGGGCTGTGCGCAGTGCGTCGAGCCCCTCGAACGGGCAGTTGACCATGCCGACCTCGGTGCGCGCATCGCTGACCCGATGCAGCGCCGCGCTGCGCCCTGAGCCGCGCTCGCCCACCACCGCATACACACCACCGCCGGGGGCGTCTATGTGCGTGACGATCTCCGCGACGTTGGAATGGTCCCGGCCCTGGATGGCCTCGTCGGAGGCGGTGCCTGGCGACAGCGACTCGAGCGCCGCGGGCGCAAGGGGTGCAAGTGCCGCCGGTTCGTTCTGCTCCGCCATGCGATCCAGTTTCTGCCGGAATATATAGGCGAGCACGCGCCGCGTGATCACGAAACCGACGAGGCGCGCCCGAATCAATGTCCATGCGCCTTTCGCAAACAGGTGAATTCCGGCTGCGGTGGCCGCGAACAGCCCACGCCAGCCGTCGCGATTGTCGAGCACCCACTTTTCGAAGCGGCTCTTGCGCCGCACGAAGCCGACACGTTCGAAGATCGCGTCGCGCCACCAGTGTACGATCACGAGGCCGATCGGCAGCGCCGCCCACCAGCAGGTGCGCAACACCCACGAGTGCACCGTACCGTTGCCGACGATGTGCCGGGCCATCGAGAGGACGAGGCCGACGCTGACCACTGCAATGCCGACCAGCCGCAATGAGCGCAAGCGGACCGCATCGGTATTGATGCTGCCGCGGCGGCCGACGCGCGAGCCGCGCCGCATCGCGAGGTTGTCGAGCGCGACGACGGCAAGCCAGCCACCGAAGCTCCAGGTGAGCATCGAGGCGAGCAGTTGTACTTCCATGAGACCGGCGAGCGCGGGCGGCAGCAGCCAGACGACGAGCCGGACCAGAAGCAGCCAGCTCACCGGACGCAGGATGCGCTGCAGCAGGGATACCATGCCTTCCCGGGAGCCCGCATGCAGCGTGCGCGCGCGGCGCGCTTCCTCGCGGATGCGCTCGCGCCACTGCGCCAGCAGGGTTTTCGCAATGCGCTGCAACCAATGGACCGCGGCGAACGCGAGCAGCAGCTTGAGCAGCGTCGCCGCGGCCGTGCCCGCCGAGCGCCCCGAGCGCCACGCACCGCTGCGCAGCCACTCGGTGGCAGTCTGGGCGTGATACGTCAGCACCAGCACCAGCTGGCGGATTTCCGACAGTGCCTGGTCGATCCCGACCGGCCCGAATCCGGTGATCGCGGCGCGCCGCTGCGACGACAGGTACGGCAGCAGCGTGAGACGGTCGTTGTTGAGGCTCTGGACTTCCTCGAAGAGCTGATGCGCGCGGTTGCGGTGGAAGCGGACGAATTGCCCGGCCAGCGCGTCTGCGGTGGTGCGCGTTGTCTCGCGCAACTGGTCCAGCTCGCGCAGGCCCGCCTGCGCGGACAGTTCCACCAGCGGGTCGCGATCAGGCGCCGGCGCCCTCGCGGGCTCGGCCGGGCGCGACGCAATGGCCGCGGCCAACTCGTCACGCGAGCTGCGCAGCCAGGCGCGCAATTCGGCGTACAGCGCATCCGCGGGCTCGCCCCTCGCGCCGGCAGCCACGCGCTGGCGCACCCGGCGATGCAGCGCGAGGGTGCGCTCCGCGCGCGCCGCGAGGTCGCGGGTGGCGCTCAGCAGCTCGCCCTGCTGCTCCGCCTGGCGCGACGCGACGCCGAGCAACCGTGCGCGCTCCTCCGCCACCACCCGCTCCGCTTCGCTCTTTGCGCGCTCCGCCGCGGCCAGCACGCGCTGCTGTTCCTCCTGGGCCGCCAACGCACGTTGCGCGGCCTCGGCCGATTGCTTCAGGGTCTGGCTCTGGACGTCGGTGGCCTGGCGATCGGCGTGCGCCAACAGGAGCGCCGCGCGCTCGGGCGCGGGCAGCGAATAGAACGCGAGGCGGGCGCGGTCGAGGTCGACCCTGGCAGCCCAGACCTGCGGGTCAGGCGCGGCCCTGCTGCCGGCGGCGGGCTCCTTCGCGCGATCCTCGGCGACTACGGACTCGAGCCGCGCCGCTTCGAGCGTGACCGCCGCGTCGTCATCGATGTTGATATCGAACAGGGCGGCAGCATCCACCGCGGCGGGCAGGTCGCCCGACATCAGTTGGCGAATCCCGTTAGCCGTGGCCTGATACGCCAGTGCCGCTGCGGGTGGGCTCGCGGCGTCGGGCGGTTCGGTCTGCGCGGCGAGCGAGACCTGGCACGCGGCCAGCAGCGCGAGCGCAAACGATGCCTGCAGGCCCGCGGTCGCCCGGGAGTACACGTCAGTCCGTTCCATAGTGCGCATGCCGGCTCGCGGCGCCGCGTTGATTGGTGCGCTAGCCTATCAGTTGCGGTGTTCCGGCGGCGAGTCCGCCGCAGCTGCCGGCATGACGAACACGCGCTGCGTCGGATAGGCGAACTCGACACCGAGCTGCGCCAGCTCGCGATGCAGGCGCAGATTGATGGCCTGCTGGATGTCCATGTAGCGATTGAAATCCGCCGACAACACGTAGTACACCGTTTCGAAATCGAGCGACGCGGCGGCGTGTTTCGCGAAGTGACAGCGATCGAAGCGCGTGTCCTGCTGCGCCTCGATGATGCTGCGGATCAGCTGCGGCATGCGCTCGAGCAGCTCGATCGGTGTCTCGTAGGTGACGCTGGTGCCGAACACGACGCGGCGCTGGCTCATGCGCCCGTAGTTGCGCACGCGGCTGCCGAGCAGATCGCTGTTCGACATCACGATCTGCTCGCCGCCGAGGCTGCGCAGGCGCGTGCTCTTGATGCCGATGTACTCGACGTTGCCGAGGAACTCACCGACCGACAGGAAGTCCCCGACCACGAAGGGCCGGTCGAGCGTGATCGACAGCGAAGCGAACAGGTCGCCGAGCACATTCTGCACCGCCAGCGCGACGGCGATGCCGCCGACGCCGAGCCCGGCGACCAGCGCCGTGACATTGACGCCGAGGTTGTCGAGCGTCAGCAGCACGATCATCGCCCAGATCGCGACTTTCAGAACGAACGCGATGACGCCGATCGAACTCGCCGCGGCGCGATCCGTCGCCATGTCGCGCTCGCGCTTGCGATCCAGCCACGCCGAGGCCGCGGCAATCGCCCATACGCCGGCCTGCCAGAACAGCGCGATGGTGATACCCGAGTCGAGGACCCGCAGTGTCTTTGGCCCGATGGTCAGCAGTTGCGCGCCGATGAAGATCGAGACCACGGCGAGCGTCAACATGGTCGTGCGGCCGAGCACCAGTGTCGGGATCTCGAGCAGCTCCGTGCGTTCGGTCGCCTGCAGCTTCCTCGAGTGGCGGCGCACGAGGCGGCGCAGCGTCAGCAACAGCGCGAGCGTGAACAGCGCGATCGCGAGCGCGATCGACCAGTCGAGCCAGGAATTGCCCAATAACGACAGGCTGGCGAGTTGTTTCAGCTCGGGCATTTCGTCTCCTCGGCTTTGCTGGCTGCGTCGCGTCCCGGCTGCGCGGCAGCAGGACGCCCGGCCCACGAGGGGCCAGCGGATCGGGGAGCGCGTGGGACGCGCGGCCCGCGTTCGATCCAGCCGTCAGTTTATCAAACGTGGCCGCCCTGTGCAGGCTGCCCGGGGCTTCGCGACGGCAAATGCACGAAGATTGCGAGCAGCGCCATCGTCCAGACGATGACGGCGCTCGACGGCAGATCCGTGACGACCGACACCGCGAGACCTGCGATGTAGCTGCTGAACGCGAGCACGTAGCCGATCGTCAACTGGCGTTTCGCGGCGTAGCGGTAGGTCGCGACCGCCGGCACGATCAGCGTCGTGAACACGAGGTAGACGCCGACGAGCTGCACCGAGGCCGTCACGACGAGCGCAAATAGCACATAGAACCCGATCCGGCCCAGCGCTTCGCGCCAGCGAAACCAG